>DIFQ01000084.1:5740-6077 GCA_002419215.1 Syntrophaceae bacterium UBA5744 | reverse complement strand
CGTTTTCCACGCGGTTGACGGCGCGTGTTCCCAGGCCGAAGACGATACGCAGCATGCCGGCGCGGGGGTCCATCCCCTGTTTCCACACGAACGGGTTGTACGAGAGGCCCACTCCGGCCACTTCGGGGAAGAAGTAGTGCTTCCGGTACGTGCCGGAGACTCGCTGGACGAGCAGGGCCATCTGTTCATCGTGCTGGTCGAGGCCTCGCTGCAGCCGGTAGGTCAGGGCATCCTCGTTCATGGTGCTGGCGAAGATGCGGCGCACCGATTCCTCGAAAAGCTCGTAACGCCTCTCCGGCGTGCCCTGGTTGACGCAGAAGTAGCTCTCGTACTTGCC
>DIFQ01000084.1:3721-5717 GCA_002419215.1 Syntrophaceae bacterium UBA5744 | reverse complement strand
CGATGATCGGCGACTGGCCGAAATACTCCAGCATCAGGTGAAACTGTTCCTTCACCTCTTGCGGAAAGGCGCCGCTGAGCATCTTGGCCTTGAGCTCCCGGGCACTCTCGAAATACCCCTCCCGGGTCTTGTGGGCCATGAGGGTTTTCCACCAGCTGTTCTGGACGATGTAGGAGTAGAAGACGTCGGAGCCGATGAAATAGGAGTCGTGCAGCTCCAGGTGCCGCGGCCAGTCGAAGTCCCGGTCCCTGCGGAGGATGTTCCTCGCCAGGAGCATGCCCACCGATTTGCCGCCGATGAAGCCCGTCCCGATGAGGCGGTCCTTGATCTCCAGGAGATCCTCCAGGGTGAAGAACTCCTTCACGAGGGAGAGCATGCGCTTTTCCCGGCCGATCAGGACCCGCGAGAGCTGATCGACCAGTTCCTTTCTCTCGGCCAGAGCCGATTCATCCCCGGCAACCTCGCGCGCTTTGAGAAAAATACGGTCCCAGTAATCGAGGTGCCTCTCCGCGTCTACGGTGCTCCGGTCGGAGAGAGCGGCGAAGAGCCGGGTGGCGTCGACGCTGTTCATGATCGGGACGAACGCCTCTTCCTCCCGGATGTGGGGCAGGAACATGGTGGGTGAGTATCGCTGCCAGGATTTCAGGGGATGAACGCAGGTCTTTCCCTCGAAGTTGTAGACGTCCAGGAGGACCTGGGTGGTTTCACGGATGCGGGCGACGGTCTTGAAGGAGTGGCGGCCCCGGAGGATGGCAAAATAGGCCACCGTGTTGAGCTCGAAGAGGTACGGGCAGGTGATCACGAAAAAATTGCCGATCATCAGGTCCGTTGCCCAGGCCAGCAGCAGATCCGAGAGGGAATCGAAAACGTAGAACACGTCCCGTCCCTCCTGGCGGATGATGTTGTGAACCTGGGTGGAGAAGGATTCGAAGCCCGTGTCGGGGTTGAGCTTGTAGACGGCGACCTTCCGGGTTTCCTCGAGCAGGGGTGCGTGGCGGGCAAAACGCATGTAGACGACCCGCTCGTTGTTGCCGAGGGCCTCTCTGACAAAGGGGGTGACAAAGCTCCTGTAATCCTCGATGGAATCGACCTGCAGGACCACGTTGTCGCCTGTCTGCAGGTGGCCGAGGACCTTGTCGAGCCCCTTGATGCCTGTGCTGACACGGGAAAACGATTTCATGGGCAACCTCTGCGATAATTGATCGGGCGAATCATATCAGATTCAACCTCATTTTCCATTGTTTTTATGACTAAAATGTTCTAATTTACATGAACTAAAAAAACGTTTCAATTTTGTTCCATATGAGCAATCACACCTTCGAAGAACTGGCGGCCCTTCATGCCATTGCCAAGGCCCTGGCGCAACCGTGGGACCTGAGGGACCAGCTCGAGCAGGTTCTCGGCGAGATGAGCGACCGGCTCGGCATGCAGCGGGGGATGATCTCGCTTCTGGACAGGGACTCCGGTGAAGCGATGCTGGAGGTGGCCCACGGGGTCGATCTGGAGGGCGTGGACGTTTCCTACCGGGCCGGCGAGGGAATCACCGGCAAGGTGGCCCAGACGGGTCGACCCATCGCCGTCCCGAGCCTGGGGCAGGAGGCCCTCTTCCTGGACCGCACCGGGGCGCGCAGGCACCTGGCGAACCGGGACGAACTGGCCTTCCTGTGTGTCCCCATCATCTATGATTCGCGGGTGGTGGGCATCCTGTCGGCCGACAAACCGGCAACGGACGTTACGGAAATGGACCGGGAACTGGCAATGCTCGCCTCCGTGGCGGAACTCATCGCCAAGGCGGTCCATGTCCTTGCCCTGGAGGACGAAAACCGGCGCCTGCGCCGCATGGTCAACCCCGAAAACGCCGCCAGTCTCGACATCATCGGGCAGTCGAAGGGCATGCAGGAGGTCTACGCGTTGATCCGGCACGTGGCCGATTCCGCGACGACGGCCCTCATCCTGGGGGAGACCGGGACGGGCAAGGAACTGGTCGCCAAGGCGA
>DIFQ01000084.1:2154-3653 GCA_002419215.1 Syntrophaceae bacterium UBA5744 | reverse complement strand
CGAGAAGGGGGCCTTCACGGGAGCCTTCCGGCAGCACCGGGGCCGGTTCGAAGAAGCCAACAACGGTACGATCTTCCTGGACGAGGTGGCGGAGCTCTCCCCGGCGGCGCAGGCCAAGCTCCTCAGGGTCCTCCAGGAAAAACAGTTCCAGCCCCTGGGTTCGTCCCGGCTGGTGACGACCAATGCCCGCGTGATCGCCGCGACCAATCGCCGCCTGGAGGATTGCGTTTCGGCCGGGCAATTCCGGACGGATCTCTTTTACCGTCTCACCGTGTTTCCCATCTTCCTGCCGCCGCTGAGGGAGCGGGGCAACGACATTATCCTGCTGGCGGATCATTTCGTTCTCAAGTACTCGAAAGAATTGAAAAAGCCGGTGAAGAGGATCACAAGCGCCGTCATCGAGGCCTTCCTGTCGCATCCCTGGCCCGGAAACGTCCGGGAGCTGGAAAACTGCATCGAGCGGGCCGTCCTGCTGGCCAAGGGGCAGTCGATCGAGATGATGCACCTTCCCCCGTCGCTGCAGATCAAGGGGCACGACGACCCGGGGAAGGACCCGGGCAAGCTCGGCGCCGTTATCGGGGCCCAGGAGCGCTCCATGATCATCGAGGCCCTGAAGGAAGCCCGGGGCAACCAGAGCCAGGCGGCGCGGCTTCTCGGTACGACGAAACGGATCGTCCAGTACAAGATCCGCAAGCTCGGGATCGACCCCGCGAAATTCAAAGCGGCAAAGCGAACGGGCTGACCCGCTCCCCCGCCTTTTTCCGCCGCGCCCCGGGCGTTTGCGCCGGGAAGCACAAAAAACAAAAGAGCCCGGCCATACGGCCCGGGCTCTTTTCGGTTGATTCCTCGCGGGAGCTGCTGCCCTGCGGAGGCGATTCCTAGACGACCCCGTAGGCCAGCATGGCATTGGCGACCTTGGTGAACCCGGCAATGTTGGCCCCTGCCACGTAGTCGCCTTTTTTGCCGTATGCCTCGGCGGTCTCGACGCAGGCCTTGTGGATGGTCTTCATGATGATGAGCAGGCGGGCGTCCACTTCCTCCCTCGTCCAGGAAAGCTTCAGGCTGTTCTGGCTCATCTCGANNGCCGGCGTTGGCGGCCTTGCCCGGGCCGTAGAGGACGTTGTTGTCCTGGAAGATCTTGACGGCGTCCGGGTTCGAGGGCATGTTCGCCCCCTCGGAGACGCAGATGCAGCCGTTCTTGACCATGGCCTTGGCGCAGGCCCCGTCGATCTCGTTCTGCGTGGCGCAGGGCAGGGCGATGTCGATCTTGATCCCCTGGTCCTTAATGGCTTCCCAGATGTTCTTCCCTTCCACGCACATGGCGGAGTACTTGTCGGCGTACTCCTTGATCCGGCCGCGCTTGACGTTTTTCAGTTTCAGCACGTAGTCGAGCTTCTTGGCGTCGATGCCCTTCTCGTCCACGATCGTCGACGACGAGTCGCACAGCGAGATGACCCTGCCGCCCAGCTGGTTGACCTTCTCGACGGCGTACTGGGCCA
>DIFQ01000084.1:1855-2031 GCA_002419215.1 Syntrophaceae bacterium UBA5744 | reverse complement strand
GTGTGCTCGTTGCGGATCTTCTTGTCGTAGCCGAAGAGGTAGCCGATCTCCCGGCCTCCCACGCCGATGTCGCCCGCCGGCACGTCGCACTCGGCGCCCACGTGGCGGAAGAGCTCCCTCATGAAGGACTGGCAGAACCGCATGACCTCCCGGTCCGATTTGCCCTTGGGATCGAA
>DIFQ01000084.1:0-1758 GCA_002419215.1 Syntrophaceae bacterium UBA5744 | reverse complement strand
GGGCCGATGGCGTTGTTGAACTGGATCCGGAACCCTCGGTTGACGTGGACGTTGCCCTTGTCATCCTCCCAGGGAACGCGGAAGATGATCGTCCGCTCCGGTTCCACGATACGCTCGTAGATGTTGGCCTTGACGAATTCAGGGTGGCGCTTCGTTGTCGGCTCGAGCGTCTCCATGACCTCTTCCACGGCCTGGTGGAACTCGGGCTGATCGGGATCGATCTGTTTTACTTTCGCGATGACGTCTTGGATAATGGACATAGGTTACCCCCTTCGATAAATTGATTTTATTGCCTTCATGATCGTTTCTTCATGAACGATTGCCTGTCGGGGCCCCGGAGCGGATGGAGCCGCTGCGGCGATCTTTGAGTCCCGCTTCCGCGTCAAGTCGCCCATCCCTGCGCGATGGCGGACTTGAAGGGCCTCAGCTCGCCGAAATCCATGACGGCGGACATGGCCAGGTTTTCGACGGCGATCCCCGCCTCCTGGGCGCAGCACACGGGGTTCAGGCCCCCGATGAGGATCATGCCCACCTTGTTCATGTCCACGGGAACCTCGCAGACGGGTTCGCTGACCCTGCCGATGGCAAGCACGCCGTTGATGCCCGAGGCCCGCATGTCCTTCACGAGCCTTTCCGTGAGGCCCTGGCTCAGGGCCGGGATTTCGCGGAAATTTCCCAGGATCCTTCCTTCCCCCTTGCCGATCACCTCTTTCACGGAGGTCATCCGGGCCCTGATGAAGGCCTCCGAGGGGTCGAGGGAGGAACCGGAGTAGTGGATGAGTTCGACGAAACGCAGGGGCTCTCCCCGGGAGATCTGCACGATGCCCCCGAACTTCGAATCCATGGGGATGCCGTGTTTCAGCAGCACGCCATTGACGACGATGCTGCAAACGGTGGCCATGCCGATCTTGCCCTCCGGCACGACCGTCTCGCCGAGTTTTTCGCCCGCTCGTGCCAGGGCGACGAGGTTGCTGACGCACAGCCCCGCATCGAACGCAGGCTGCATGGCCTCTGCGGCCCGCCGGAACTTCTCGCGGGGGATCAGGGAAATGTTCACGGGCACCAACCCGCGTTTCCGCTTCGGGTCGAAGGTGGTCCTGAAGGCGAGCGTCTCGATCCGGGAGATGGCCAGGCTGAGCTTGTCGCGGACGCGGGCGCTGTCGATCTCCTCGATTCCCCGTTCCGTGATGGCCCTGCCGTCGCGCTGTCCCGCCAGCTCCGTCAGGCCCCGTTCGTCCGTCAGGCACAGGTGGTATCGGACCATCCGTTCACTCAAGGGAAGCCCTTGGTCCGCCATGCGCCTGGCAATGAGGCGAGCCCCCATCGGCTGCCCGGAGTCGCGGAGGATCCGCAGGATCAGCAGGATCTTCTTTTCGATGTCGGGGGTCATCATGCGAATCCAACCGGACGATCCATCAATCGGCAATGGCTTGCCGATGGTGCCTATCATCAATAGACAGGGTTGTCAATTACAAATTCGTAATTTTCGCGTGTTGTCCGTCGGCGCGGGGCCGCCCGCCGGATCCGTCGGCATCGGCCGGTCTTGCGGGCCCTGTCCGGAGACTGCGCCTTGACTCTTCAGAGCTTTTCCAGTACCGTTTTATCAGCCGGCGCCGCCGGCAGGGAAGACGCAACCCATCGAGGTGCTTATGGAAAAATCGGCAAAGGGCCCGGCCCCGCGACTCCGGGTGGGGGAGAACGCAAACGGCTTCATCGTCCGCAGGGTCGAGGCTGTCGACGACATCTGCTGCACGGCCT
>DIFQ01000101.1 GCA_002419215.1 Syntrophaceae bacterium UBA5744 | reverse complement strand
GGGGGAGCCGGGCGACAGGACGGTGGCGGCCTACCAGGCCCGCGTATCGGACAAAACCGTCTATTCGCTGGATCCCGTGAGGGCCGTTGCCCGGAAGCCTGCAGCGGAAGGCGCCAGGCCTCTTGCCGGCGCAGCCGAGCCGACCGGACCATCCCTCTATCGAAAGAACGTCCCGAAGGAACAGGCCCAGGGCGAGGCAGGGGCGCTGCCGGGCCGCAACTGAACCCTCGTTTCCTGCGCATGCTCCCTGTCGGGACTGCGCGATACGGATTGATTTTTCGGCATCAACAGGGCATGGTTGGAGTGAATCCTTGAAGGAAAGAAAGGGCAAGACCTTGAGAGTCCGCAAGAAGCTGGGGGAAATGCTCATCGATGCCGAGGTCCTCAACGAGGAACAGCTCCGGCATTTTCTCGACGAGCAGAAGAAAACGGGCATGAAGCTCGGAAAGCTCCTGATCCAGCAGGGCATCCTGTCCGAGAACCAGATGGTGGATCTCCTGAGCAAGCAGCTCAAGATCGAGAAGTACCACCCCGACAAGTATCCCGTCGACCTCAACCTCGCCCAGGTGTTTCCCGCCGACATCGCCCAGAAGAGCCAGGTGGCGCCTCTCAAGAAGAAGGGGCGGCTGCTCACGATCGCCATGACGGACCCCGTGGACATCAACGCGCTCGATTTCATCGAGGCACTCACCAACGAGGAGGTGGAGACGGTCGTCTGCACGGAGCGGGAACTGAACCAGCTCATCGGGCAGATCTACGGCATGCAGTCGGGTCTCGGAGGCGTGCTCGAGAGTCTCGAGGAGTTGAAGTTCGACTCCGGCGTCGACGCCGAGGCGGCCGCCGAGTACACCGACGATCTCCAGGTGAGCCCCAGCTCGATCGCCGGGATGGCCGAGGAAGCGCCCATCGTGCGCCTGGTCAACTCCATCATCTCCCAGGCCGTCCGGGAGGGTGCAAGCGACATCCACCTCAGCCCGCAGATGAAGAACGTGCAGGTGCGGTTCCGGATCGACGGCAGGCTCCACGAGGTCCCCGCACCGCCCAAGCAGATGTTCCTGCCCATCATCTCCCGGATCAAGATCCTTGCCAACATGGACATTGCCACCTCCCGCATCCCCCAGGACGGGCGGTTCACCGTGAAGATGGAGAACAAGGAGATCAACGTCCGCGTTTCCTCCATCCCGACGATCTACGGGGAGAACCTCGTCCTGCGACTGCTCGATATGGGCTCCGGCGTCTATTCGCTCGACCGGCTCGGGATGGTCAAGGAGGACCGCGACAAGATCGACTCCATCATCAACAAGCCCTACGGGATGATCCTCAGCTCGGGACCGACGGGAAGCGGGAAGAGCACGAGCCTCTACGCCATCATCAAGGAGATCAACCGGCCCGACATCCACATCATCACCCTCGAAGACCCCGTCGAGTACCGCGTCGAGAAGGTGCGCCAGGTCCAGCTCAACCGCAAGGCCGGCATGACCTTCGCAAGCGGCCTGCGCTCCATCCTGCGACAGGACCCCGACGTCATCATGGTCGGCGAGATCCGCGACGGCGAGACGGCGGGCATCTCCGTGCAGGCGGCGCTCACGGGGCACCGGGTCCTGAGCACGGTCCACACCAATGACGCGGCGGGGGCCATCACCCGCCTCATCGACATGGGGATCGAGCGGTTCCTCGTCTCGTCGGTGCTGCTCGCCACCTTTGCCCAGCGGCTCGTCCGGACCATCTGCCCGTACTGCATGGAGCGCTACCGGCCCAACGAGAAGGTGGTCGCCGCCTGGGGCCTCAAGGTCGACGGGGCCAATTTCCAGCGGGGCCGGGGATGCCCGGCCTGCATGGGGACGGGATATCGCGGTCGAACGGGGATCTTCGAGATCATCCTCAACGACGAGGAAGTGCAGGACATGATCCTCAGGGGGATCGCCGCCCAGGAGATCAGCAGGATCCTGAAACAGAAGGGGAAGCTCAGGACGCTCAAGGACGATGCCATGAGCAAAGTGCTCTCGGGCATAACCACCATCGAGGAAGCCTCGGCGGCGGTCATGGTCTAAAGCCTGGGTTCAGGGTATAGGGTATAGGGTACAGGGTACAGGGAATAAAAGAAGAAGGGGCGGGACGTCCTTTTCCCGCTTTCACTAATCACGAATCACTAGTCACAAATCACTGTATTCAAGATGCCGAAATATTCCTACGAAGCCATCAACGAAACCGGTGCGAGCACCTCCGGCGTGATCGAAGCGGAAACCCTCGATGCGGCCAGGACGCTTCTGCTCAACCGGGGCTACATCCCGTCCCGTGTCGCCGGCGCGTCGGAGCGCGGCGCCATCCTCGGGGTCTCGTGGGAGAGCCTGCAGCAGAGATATTCCGGCGTCTCGATGCAGGAGCTCATCCTCTTCACGAAGCAGTTCCGCACCATGTTTCTTGCCGGCGTGCCGATCATGCGGCTCCTGGAAGTCCTGGAAGTCCAGGTGATGAACCCCAGACTCAAGCAGATCGTGACGGAGATCACCCAGGATGTCCGGGAAGGTTCCCCTCTTTCCGATGCCCTGGCGAAGCACCCGAAGACCTTCAACACGCTGTACCGCAGCATGATCAAGGCCGGCGAGGCCAGCGGAACGATCCCGGAGGTGTTGCAGAGGCTGATCTATATCCTCGAGCACGAGCACAAGATCAGGTCCGACATCAAGTCGGCCCTCCAGTACCCGATCATCGTCGTCGCGGCCCTGGGAATCGCCTTCTTCGTGCTTCTCAACTATGTCATTCCCCGTTTCGTGGGCATTTTCGCCCGCGTGGGCGTAGAGCTGCCCTGGCCGACGAAAGTGAGCCTCTTTCTTCACCATCTCCTCACGGATTACTGGCTCTTCACCCTTGTCCTGCTCATCACCGTGATTGCGGGCGCGAGTTATTATCTCAAGACCGAACAGGGACGATTCGTGCGGGACGCGTTTTTTCTGCGGGTCCCCCTGCTGGGGCCTCTTTTCATGAAGGCGGCCATGTCCCGCTTTGCCAGCATCTTCTCCATTCTCCAGGCAAGCGGCGTCCCGGTCATGAATTCCCTGCAGATCCTGTCGGGAACGATCGGGAACACGGCCATTGCCCGGGAGTTCGACAAGGTGAGGGACCGGGTGGAGGAGGGACGTGGCATATCGGGGCCTCTCAGCACGGCCCGTTACTTCACCCCCATGGTCATCCAGATGGTGGCAATCGGGGAGGAGTCCGGGCAGCTCGACGAGATGCTCCAGGCCGTTTCCGTCCACTACGATGACGAAGTGGCCTTCGCGGTTAAACGCCTCTCCGATGCCATAGGGCCGGTGCTGGTCGTGGGGCTTGCCTTCGTCGTCGGCTTCTTTGCCCTCGCCGTATTCCTTCCCATGTGGGATCTGACCAAGATCGCCACGAAGGGGTTCTAGCGCCGGTGGCGGCTGTGTACAGCTCGCGGGAAAAGTCATTCCCGCGGAAACGGGAAACCACGCAAGGCCGGATTCCGGATCAGGCGCCCCCTCGGGAAATCGGGCATCCGGAACGTCCGGGCGCGTGTTTCGCAAGCCCGGCTCTGCGGGCCGGTGCTTCAAGGCAGGATCCTCTCCGGAGGGTCTTTGTATTAACGGTTTGACGGTTCGAGCGATACAGGCATGCAGAAATCAAGATTCCAGATCAGCCTTTACGTCCTGATCCCCATCATCTTCAGCGGCATCACGATCCTTGCCGTGATCGTCACGTATCAGATTGCCGACTTCTATACGAAGTACAACATCGAGGCCTCGTGGATGCTCAAGTCCTGGGGGGTCGGCATCGGGCTGTTCACCTTCCTGTGCGCGCTGCTCGTGACCTGGCTGATCCTGAGGCCCATCAAGAAGTTCATCCGGGACGCGGAAAACCTGCCCGCCTTTCCGAAATCCCAGCTCCAGAGCGCCGTCGATCAGAAGGCCGACGACATCAGCCAGTTCAACCTCATCTTCGAGCAGGTCACGAGCATGCTCTCCAAGGTGGAGGCCCGTGAGCTTTTTCCCGAGATCATCGGCCAGAGCAAGGTCATGCGGGGGATTTTCAGCCAGATCCTCAAGGTGGCCCCGACGGACGCCACCGTCCTCATCACGGGGGAGAGCGGCACCGGCAAAGAGCTCGTCGCCCAGAGCATTTACCAGCACAGCCTCCGAAAGGAGGGCCCCTTCATCAAGCTCAACTGTGTCGCCATCCCCGAGGGCCTTCTGGAGAGCGAGCTTTTCGGCCACGAAAAGGGGGCCTTCACGGGCGCCACGACACAGAAACGGGGCAAGTTCGAGCTGGCCCACGGGGGCACCATTCTCCTGGACGAAATCGGTGACATGCCGCTCACGACCCAGGCCAAACTGCTTCGGGTCCTCCAGGAAAAGGAGTTCGAGCGGGTGGGCGGGACAAAGCCGATCCGGGTTGATATCCGCATCATTGCCTCGACGAACAAGAACCTGATGAAAATCGTCCAGGAAGGGAAATTCCGGGAAGATCTTTTCTACCGTCTCAATGTCTTTTCCCTGCACCTTCCCCCCCTGAGAGAGCGGCGCGAGGACATTCCCTCACTGGCCCAGGGATTCGTGGAGACGGCACCGAAAACGGCGGAGATCTCTCCGAAGGCCCTGCAGACCCTCATGGGGTTCCACTGGCCCGGCAACGTCCGGGAACTCAAGAACGTCATCGAGCGGGCAGCCGTCATGGCCGAAGAGGGAATCATCGAGCCCCAGCACCTTCCGGTCCAGATATCGGGGGGCCTGGTCGGCCAGGCCATCCAGGAGGTTCCCGATCAGGCCAGTCTCGATGACCGGCTTGCGGAGATCGAGAAGCGATTCATCATCGATGCGCTCACGCGGGCCGACGGGGTCCAGGTCAAGGCCGCCCAGATCCTGGGGATCAAGGAACGAAGCCTCTGGCACCGGGTGAAAAAATACGATATCGACGTCACGACGATTCGGAAATCTACATAATATGTAGATATTACAACAATTTATGTCAGTTTTTCGTGCCGGAAAGGGGTCTGCCGAGCCTTCCAGGCACGGAAAAAGCATATTCAAGCTGCCGAAAACCCAAGCCCTTTTATTTTTACGGCTTGACGGCCTTACCCCGTGGCACGGATGATGCTCCGATGTTTTGCAGGTCATGATGCAGGACCGGTATCCGTCGGTGGCGACGGATCGTCCGTTGACCGGGGTTTTTCCCCCGCATGTTTCAGCCGGCCGGCAGTGCGGGGATGGTTTCCAGGGGGCCTGGGGACTCAAAAACTGTGGAAAAACGGGAAGAAATGATTTAGAATGCGCCACCTTTCGGACAGGCACTCCTGATTGGGGAATCGGGGGGCGCCACCCGGTCGCCGCACGAACGTGCGAAAAATGGGGTTTACAGAGTCTGAAGAGAGAGAAATCAACAAGGGGAAGGAGGGCTTTTGACCATGTCAAGGAGGCGATCGAAAGTGCGTAATCAGAAAGGTTTTACATTGATCGAAATCATTGCCGTGCTGGTGATCCTCGGGATTCTGGCGGCCGTCGCCATTCCGAGGTTCATGGACCTGACGACAGTCGCCTCGGAGAAGGCGGCCATGCAGGGCGTCGCCGAGGGAAAATCCAGGATGTCCAATCAGTTCGCAAGGAATCTCCTGATGGCAAATACGGTTAACAATGTAACTAATCTTGCCGCGAAGGGAAACGATTCTCTCGCGGATGCAGGGGATTACAAACTTATTTATCTTGCCCAGGGAACGAGTTACGTCAGGATTACCGCATCCGGGCTGGGAACGGTAAAAGGGAAGAACACAGGTACCTGGACACTCCCGCAATAACCGCTTTCGCTTGTGTCTTTTTACATAGGATCGATGGACGGGGGCCGCTCCTCCTTCGCGGCCTTTCGTCTCATCGTTTCTCCTCTCAGAGAAGAGGCGGTCCGCAGGATCGCTTCATCGGTGCAGAGACGGCGATTGCGGGTTTGTTCCGGTTGCAAAAATTAGGAATGAGGCTGTAACGCGTCTATGTCTTTGCCCGCTTCTCAGAGGGGGTTCACCCTGATCGAGTTGATTGCCATTCTCGTCATTCTCGGTGTTCTCGCCTCCATTGCCGTTCCCAAATACTATGACATCACGCGTGAGGCCCAGAACCGCGCGGCCCTTCAGGCCGTGATGGAGGGTAAGGCCCGCCTCTCCATGCAGTATGCCCGGCTCTACCTGGAAAACGCGTCGCCGCCCGGCATTACCAGTCTCATCGCAGCAGTCGGTGCCACGACCAGTGTGGGCGACTACACCCTGAATTTTTCACCCGTGGGGGCTACATCGGACATCAAGATCAGTGCCTCGGGTAAAACCGGGGTTGGAGGCACGAACAGCGGCGTGTGGCTCCTGCCGAAATAGCATGAAACCTCTCGCTTCATGCCGTGCATTCCTCGTCTCGATCATCTTCACCGCGTCAACTCCCTGCCGATTTCCCTCCGGATGATCCTGCCGAGTTGTCCCGGGTTCACCTCGTACGCCGAGACCCTGGAATTCTCCTCGAGTTCCGCAAGCCATTCGTCCATGGGCTTTGCGCCCTTGAGCGCCATGCACCGCACCGCCGTTCGGGTCAGAGCGGGGTCCCCGATCCGATCGTACAGTTCGACCAGTGCCAGGTGCGCCCGCGGGTTTGTCGGGTCCAGGCGCAGAGCCTCCTTCCAGCACTGGGCGGCCTTCTGCCACTGCCCGAGTTTCCGCCAGGCCTCTCCCGATATCTCCCAGGGCTGAGGGTCGTTCCATTTCAGTTCCATGGTCCTTGCCGCCGCCTTGAGGGCGTCCTTTGCGTTTCCTTTTTTCAGGAGCACCAGGCCGTAGCAGTTGATCATCTCGGCGTCGTTGCGATGCCGAGGCGCTTGCTCCTTCATCAATGTCCATGCCTTCTCGATGTCCCCCCTTTGCAGGTGAACTGTCGCAAGACCCACGATCGCCGAAGGGTAACCCGGGAATCGCTCCAGGGCCTTGATAAACTGATGCTCCGCCCGGTCGATATCCTTCGCCTGGTAGAGGTAGTAGACCCCGAGGTTGTAGGAAGCGATGCCGATCTGCCTCAGATTGGTGTCCCGGTTCAAATCCTCCGCGGTTTTCAGTTCCCCGTAAGCCTGTTCATACATCCCCGCCTCATAGTAGTGCCTTGCCAGGTTGATGCGGGGACGGCTCAAGTTTGGCGCCTTCCGGACGTTGTCGAGCCAGAGATGGAGGTCAGAGCTGACAACCGCGTTTCGCTCGAAGGTCGTGTGCCCCTGAAAGGCCAGGAGCAGAGCGAAGCCTGCGGCCATGAAAACCTGAATCCCTTTGTGATAGGAGAAATAATCCAGGCAGCGGACCATCAGAACGGCGATCGGCACGAAGAAGAACATCGAGGGAATGTAGTTGCGATGTTCGTAGATCAGTTCCAGGGGGATCACGGTTCCCTCGATGAGGTGATTCAGGAAAAAGAAAAGGACGGCAAAGGACAGCAGGGGGTATTTCTTGGCCTTCACGGAGGCAAAGAGCAGGCAGAGAGCAATCCCGACGATGGCCGCCAGTGTCGTCCACGGGTCCAGGAGACTGCGCGAGATGTCGATGTCATGCAGAAACGTCAGTCTCGACGGGATGGGGTAAAGGAGCAGAGACGCGTAGAAAAAGAGAACCCTGCCTTGCGTAAGGAGCCGCTCCATCGGCGAGAAGGGTCTCACCCCTGCCTCGTATATTCCCAGGACGCTCGAGAAATCGATGTAGATCAACCCCAGCCCGATAACGACTGCGAGCGACGGGACGGCCCATTTCAGAGCCTTTTTGGCGGAGTGCGCGGAGACGCCCTGGATGAAAAAGAGGTCAAAGAGCAGAAGGGTCACCGGCAATACGGCCGTGTTCTCTTTCGTTCCAAAGGCCGCCAGTGCGCACATGCCGCTGAAAGAATAAAAAGCGATCCTGCATCGCGCCGCGCTTGCCGTTCGGGCCCGGAGGTAGAGGTACATGGACATGACGTAAAAAAGACCCGCCATGCTGGCCATTCTCTGCACGACATAGGTGACGGCATTGACCTGCAGGGGGCTCGTGGCCCAGAAAAAGGTAGAAAGAAGGGCTATCGCGTAGGCACTCTGCCCGTAGCGGTCCCGAAGAAGGGGAAGCTTGAGCGTGTTGTAAATGAAAAGAAACAGGAATATGGCCGAGATCCAGTGGATGGCGAAGTTGACAATGTGGTAGCCGACGACCTCGGCGCCCCCCCAAAAATAGTTCAATCCGAAACTGAGGAAGGCGAGAGGACGCGAGACATGCTGCTTCTCCGTTCCATAGGAGATACCGTAGAAGGTTTTTTGAATTTCCTCCCAGGAAAGGAGTTTCACGTGAACGGTTCTGTTGTTGACGATATTGTGGTAATCATCGAAATGCCACTCGCCGAAAAAGCTGTTTCCGTATATGATTGCCAGGAAAATCAGGAGGGAGCCGACCACAAAGACATACATGCGCAGATCGGGCAGATGCCAACCCGTCTTCAGCGTGAAACCGTTTTCCTTGTTGATGATCATCATGTGCGGACAGGGTTCCGTGGGCACATCTCCGCCACATCCCATGGTCTTTTTTGCAGATCCTTCAAGGCCGAACCGAGAGGTCCCGTGAAATCAATACAGGAACTGGTTTGAAAATTGTATGTCTATTAATCACAGGGCTTTGATAAATACAATCATGAAACGACAATACCCGATAATAAGGAGCAGAGGGGTTCGCTGCCGGGTTCCATCGGGCACTTTATTCAGCCGGATCACCTGTCTCCTGTGCAATTAGATTGCCACATAAAGGGTTTGGGACGACCTCATGGAATTTCCCGTCATCCGACGCCTGTTCTCCGCTCTGCGACACACGCCGTTCCATCCGCAATGGTTTGCCTGCAGGCAACGGGAGGACCTGTTGCGGAGGGTGGGCAAAATTGCGTCCGGCCGAGTCCTTGACATCGGCTGCTCCGATCAGGAGGTTAAGCCGTACCTCGGGGAAAAGACGAGCTATATCGGCCTGGATTATTATCGCACAGCGACGCAGTGGTATGGCAGCCTTCCGCACGTTTTTGGCGATGCCCATGCCCTCCCTTTTCCAGGCGGCTGCCTCGACTGCATTTTGCTGTTGGACGTCCTGGAACATCTGCCGGAACCGGATCGATGCATGGCTGAAATCCGGCGTGCCCTGAAGCCTGAAGGACTGTTGATCATCCAGGTTCCCTTCCTCTATCCGATCCATGACAAACCGCTGGATTTTCAACGGTGGACCATTTACGGGTTGCACCGGCTTTTGAGGGATCACGATTTTGTGCTCGGTGAGCATGCAGCGACCGGCAACCCTGTCGAGACAGCGGCCCTTCTTTCGAATATTGCCATGAGCAAAATCGTTCTCAAGTCCATTGAGAGGAGGCATCCGATGGCGATCATGGCTCTCTTTCTGCCGCTCCTCGTCGTGTTCATCAACGCTGCGGCCTGGCTGATAAGCCGTGCGAGTCCTGAAGACGACATGATGCCGTTCAGCTACCTGATGGTGTGTAAGAAAAAAGCATGAAGCACATCGCCCTTGTTACGACATCCTTTCCCGAGGACGTCCCGGGAAGAGAGGCTGCCGGGTCCTTCGTGGCCGATTTTGCCGATGAGTTGTCGCGGCACTGCCGGGTCACGGTTGTCTCTCCGGGCATCAAGGGCATTCAGGAAGAACGTCGGGGCAACCTGGTGATCCGGCGCTTTGCCGTGCCTTCCCTGCCTCTTTCGCTCCTGACACCGGCAAATCCGCTTCATTGGCCCAGGATCATCTCAACCATGAAATCGGGTCAGGAAGCCCTGTCTGTCCTGTGTAATGAGGAGCACGTCGATCACATCTTTTCTCTGTGGGTTTTCCCGGCGGGCTGGTGGGCCTTTCAGATGAACAGGGCCCTGGGCGTCCCCTACAGCGTCTGGGCACTGGGAAGTGATATATGGGTGCTTTCCAGGATCCCCGGCATGAAAAGGATTCTCCGGGATATCATCCGGGGAAGCTTCATGTCCTTTGCCGACGGGTACGACTTGAAAAACGATGTCGAGCGGATTTCGGGTCGACCCTGCAGCTTTCTGGCCAGCACGCGCAATTTTCCGGTCCTGTCCGGGAAGCAGTTGAAGAGCGCACCGCCGTACAGGCTTGCTTACCTTGGGCGATGGCACCCGAACAAGGGGGTCGATATTTTGCTGGACAGTCTCGGCCGTTTGAACCCTGGGGATTGGGCATGTATCGAGGAAGTCAGAATCTTCGGAGGCGGTCCGATGGAGGGGAGCGTCTCTTCGGCATGCGAAGCACTGAGACGCAAGGGCTGTCCGGTTACCATCGGCGGCTATCTGGATAAAAAGGGTGCGGCTGAGCTTCTCGCCTGGACCGACTATCTTCTTCTTCCATCGCGGATCGAAAGTATCCCCGTGATATACTCCGATGCGATGAAAAGCCACTGTCCCGTGATTTCGACTCCGGTAGGGGATTTGCCCCGCTTGACAGCTCGGCTGCGATCGGGAGTCCTGTCGGAAGCGGTCAATGAACATGCCTTTGCAAAGGCGATCCGGGTCGGTCTTCATGACCGCTCCCCTTCTTTCTATGCTGATGATCTGGATAAGGCCTCGGCGGAATTTGATCTCGGGGTCATTGTTCACAAGTTTGTAGAGATGCTCTTTCCCGGTTCATAAAACCAGGGATTGCAATTATCCGATCATGAGATCCCGCACTTTTCGCGCCGGCACTCCAGCGTAGATCGCTTTGCCTTCCATGTGTCCCCTGACAAGGCTTCCGGCTCCGATGACCGTTTTCCCCCCGATTTGCGATCCGGCAAGAATGGTGGAGTTTGTTCCAATCCAGCAGTCAGGGCCTATCTCGACCCCCTTTGCGCCGGGTTCAAACTCACTGCAAATCGGTGAGTCATGATACTGCCCGGGATCATTGTGTGTGATGACCGTAACTCCCGGAGAGATCGTAGTCCCTCGCCGAATGGTCAAGAGGCCTTTCAGATCGAAGAGGCAGCCCGTACCGACGTGGACATTGTCTTCGATGACCAGGTTACGGAATCCATCGGAAAGGTTGAATAGTCGAATCTCGTAGATGCGGACGTTTCGACCCACCTGGGAGCCCAGCATTCTCAGCAGGCATGCGCGCCACTGAGGGACGATGACAAGCCTCAGCAACAATTCCAGTATCATGCAAATAGCAGTGAAGTATCGACTCAATGGTCCCTCCCGTTCATGACGCAGGGGTCGATGAGCAGCCGGATTTCCAAGCAGTCAGGAAATAAATCAGAGCCGCTCCTCCAAGATCCTGGAGGATTACCCAACATCTCACGATGACGGCGATTGAGACAAGCAATTCGGTTTGCAGCTCCGATTCCGCATAACGTGCAAGAGCAATGAAAACGCCTTCCCTCACCCCTATTCCTGCCGGAACAACAAGGGTGATCGCACCGACCAGCCATGCCAGGCCCAGGCATGAAATATAAAAAGCCGATTCCCTGAGACCCAGTCCGAAAACAGCATAAAACAGCAGATAGTACGCTGCAAGTGCGGATATCAGGTTTACGACAAAATAACTCGTTATCCGTCCCCCGTCGATGAAACCATATTCCTGACAGGCAATCGTCTCGTGCGCACGGAAATGTCTGATCATGCGTCGCGTGACTCTTGCCATGGTTCGGGACTTCATCATGGCCACAGCCATCCCGGCCGCTACGAGGGTGCCCCCGAACAGCAGAGTCACCTCGCCCGCTGCTGCGAGGAAGTTCAGGCTGATCAGGGACATGATGCAGATTGAAAAGATCATCTGGTCTATATTGGCGTGAACAAGCGCCATCAGAGAACCGCCCCGATCGATCAGCATCCGCTGCATGATCACGCTCCAGACCCGCCCGGGGATGTACTTTGCAATCTGCCCGTAAAAAAACAACCTCAGTGCACGGGAGCCGTCGAGAGGGACTCCATATTTTTTCATCAGATCCCTGAAGAGCAAGCTCTGAACGCCGTTTCCTGCCAGGGCGACGATGAGTGAAAGAGCCAGGAATGCGAGATTCGTTCGCCCGAGATGGAACAGAATGTCATGACGGCTCTGAAAAAAGAGGTAGAGCAGAAACAGGACCCCGATGGACAAGAGGACACTTTTTAGAATTGTATTCAATGTCTGTCCTCAGAAGAGATGACTGGATTCCCTTTCCGTAGCTGCGGAATCCGGTTGTCAGCCCTGCTCCCGCACTGCGTTCTCAGGCAAGATCGTGATCCTTCATTGCTCTTATGGCTCTGTGACACCCTGGTTGAGACATTCAGTACCTCGGGGTCGATGAAGGGAGTTGCCGGCAGGCCATGGAGGAAAAGGAATGTTTGCCTTGTCGCTCAGACCCTCTTTTTCCTCAGCACGAAAATATATCCCGGCATCAGAAATGGACAGAGCCTGAAAACGATGTTGGCTATGTACCATTTCAGAGACCCCGGCCTGAGTTCATCCGAGGCATGAAAGCGCAGAGGATTCGACACGACCGGTCCGGTATAATCCCTGATGTCAAAATCTTTCAGCATCATGAGAAGTCCGGAATAGGAATAGGGTCGCTCAGGATAGCTTGTTCCTCTGCCGGTGATCCGGACGTAAATATCCGCTACCGATCTGGGACACCAGCTCAGAAAAGGCAGGCCGTAATGCGGCTCAATGATGCTGTATTTATTCGGCCCCGCAAAATAACAGGTTCCGCCGGGCTTCATGATGCGCCGGATCTCTTTCATAAGCCATTCGGGATTTTCGGTGTGCTCGTAGACCTGGTTGCAGATAACAATATCGAAACAGGAGGAAATGAAAGGAAGCTCCTCCGCATTGCCTCGGACAAACGCGGCGTTTTCTCCTTCCGGTGCTCTGGCGTGCTGATCCATATCGATCCCGACACAGAAGCGGGTCCCCGACACGAGGTTCTTCAGGATAAGACCACGGGAACATCCTACGTCGAGCAGCGTGATGGCATGATCGGGAAAGACGCCTTCTTCCTCCAGCACCCGCCGGATCTTTTTTGCCTTGCTCTGTCGGCTCGCTTCGTCAGCGAGCAACTGTGCGCCAGTGTTTTCCGCTGACGTGTAATGCATCGCTTTTTTCTTGAGAGAATCCATGGTCACTTATGGAATGAAAATGTCTCTTACGGCCTGGATGACGCGCTGAACATCGCGATCGTTCAGCCCGGGTGAGAGAGGGAGGCTGACCGTGTGCCGCCCTACCTGCATCGCATGGGGATAATCTTCGGGCTTCCACCGGTACTGTTTCTGATAATAGGGGTGTTCGGGAATGGACAGGTAGTGCACACCGACACCGATCTTGCGCTTCGTCATCTCGCTCAGAAAAGCATCCCGGTGGATCCCTGTTGTCCCCTCATCCACCAGGATCGTGTAGAGATGATAAGCATGCCTTGTCCGGGGCTCGGGCTCCGCGGGCCTCGTCATCGGCAGATCGGACAGGGCTTTCTGATAATAACTCCAGATGTGCTGTCGTTTCAGCCAGTTTTGCTCGACACGCTCGAGCTGGTGGATTCCGATCCCGGCCTGGATATCCATCATGTTGTATTTGAAACCGCACGCCACGACATGGTAATGCTTGTATCCCTCGTCGCCAAAGCGGCGCCACGCGTCCTTTGTCATCCCGTGGAGGGCCAGGATTTTTACCCTGGCGATGTCTTCCTCCTTGCGGGCGAGGACCATCCCCCCTTCTCCCGTCATCACATTCTTGGTGACATAGAAGCTGAAGCAGCCAAAGTCCCCGAACGTGCCCGCTTTCGTGTTCTTGTATTCACTTTCGATGGCGTGCGCGCAGTCCTCGATGACTTTCAGGTTGTGCCGCTGCGCGATATCCATGATGGCGTCCATGTCACAGCACCGGCCTGCGAAGTGGACGGGCAGGATCGCACGCGTTCTCGGGGTTATCCTCTTCTCGATTTCATCGGGTTCGATGTTCATGGTCTGCGGGTTGATGTCGGCCAGGACAGGTGTTGCACCGGCATGGATGATGGCATTGACCGTCGCGCAAAAGGTCAGGGCCGTTGTGATCACCTCGTCCCCCGGGCCGATTCCGGCAGCGATCATGCTCAGATGAAGTGCCGCCGTGCAGGAGTTGACGGCAGCTGCCCGGGATTCCTCGACACCCTTGTAGGCGGCGAAATCCGCCTCGAAACGGGCCACCTTCGGACCCGTCCCCAGCCAGCCGGCCCGCATGCTGGATTCCACTTCTCCGATCTCTTCCTCTCCGACGAGGGGGGCTCCGAAAATCAAAAACGTTTCTCTCATTCCGCACTCGTTTTCTTGTCGTTTTGCTTTTTTGAAATCCGGAAGAGCCGGGCGCGTCAGGTTCCGGGATGTTGATCTCTTTCAGGGGTCTCGCTCCGGTCGAACCGCATCTGGGCGACCTGCTCGGAGACCAGGCCGACCATGAACACGACCACGGCCATCGTCATGAGCATGGCCGAGGTCGGCCCGTACCGCCCGTCGAGAAAGACGATCCTCATCACTCCATAGCCCAAACCGGACAGGAACATCAGGGCGCTTACCGGCAGGAACACCTTCATGGGCGAAAAGAGGGTGGCGATCTTCAGGATGATGAAGAAAAACCGGGTGCCGTCCCGAAGGAGACGGATCTTGCTTCGGCCGACCCGCCGCGCCGTTTTCACGGGGATGTACTTCAGGCTGCGGCCGGAGCGGACAATGGCCAGGGTGAGCGTCGTCGGGTAGGAGTAGGTGTTCGGCAGCAGGTAGAGAAAAGCCCGCGCCGCATCGGCCTTGATCGCCCGGAAGCCTGACGTCAGGTCCTCGATCCTGCGATTGCAGATGTAGGAGGCAAACCAGTTGTACACCTTGTTGGCCAGATCGCGATGGAGACTGGTCCTGGATTCCCTCGTCCGCGCCCCCACGACCATGTCGTGCGGCCCCAGCCTTTCCAGGAGCCGGGGGATGTCGGCGGGGTCGTGCTGGCCGTCGGCGTCCATCATCACGATCACCCGGCCCCGGGCCTCGCGGATGCCCGTTTTCACTGCCGCCCCGTTCCCGATGTTGTAGGGATGCGAGACGACCCTGGCCCCGGCTTCGCGGGCCCGCGCGGCCGTCCCGTCGGTCGAGCCGTCGTCGATCACGAGGATCTCGTAGGGCCGCCGCATCTTTGCCATGACGGCGCCGATCCGCATCAGCAGGGGCGGGATCCCCTGCTCCTCCTGAAAGGCGGGCAGGATGATGCTGATTTCGATGGGGGATTCTGAAGCTGCTGACACCGGTTCGGGTTCCATCCTTGGAAAAAGTGCCGTCACGTTGTTCGCTGCGCTGCGTCTGCCGGCGGCCGACCTGATTTGTTATTCAACTAATATGCCATAAAACAAGGCTAAAGGCATCAGGCATGAGGCTTAAGGTAATAAAAAGCGAAAAAAATCAATCTATTCCCATATGCCCGATATCGGGAGAGGCCTCGGGAAAAGGACCCTCCCGGTTTTGTGCCCCCGCCATGGGATAGGGTTTGGGTGATGGGAAATCATCCTGTTTTTCCCGTCGTGCAGGGAACTCAGGATGTCCCTATAATGGCACCTGCAAAAAATCAAGGGAAAGCTCCGATATAAAAAGCTTTCCTCTTCCCGTATTATCGTCTAATAAGGACGAGGCGTGCCCGTTTTTGTCATAAAAGATGCATAAAATGATGTGACTTTTTGCCGGTCCGATTTGTATATGAAACAGATCGACGAAGGGGAGATCATCGACCGTGTCCTTGGGGGAGACCGCGGGGCTTTTGCGGTCCTGGTCGATGCGTACAAGGGACCGGTCTTCAGCCTGGCCCTCCGGATGACGGGAAGCGCCCAGGACGCCGACGACCTGACCCAGGAGAGTTTTCTCAGGGCCTTTCAGTCCCTGGGGCGCTTCAGGGCAGGGGAGCGATTCTTCCCCTGGCTGTACACGGTGAGCCTGAACGTGATCCGGAACCATCTGCGCAAGGTGAAGGCCCTTCCGGAGGATGCGGACCGAAAGGGCATGCCGGAAGCGATGGACCCCCGCGAAGACCCGGCTGGCCAGACTGCCGCCCGGGAGAGGCGCGACCGGCTCCAGCGCTACCTGTTGAGGCTGCCCCCCCCGGTCCGGGAGGCCATGGTTCTTCGGTTCTACGAGGGGCTGAGCTTCGAAGACGTCGCCGCCGTAACGGGGGATACGATCGGCAGCGCCAAGATGAAAGTCTACCGGGGCCTCGAGAGGATCCGTGCGATGATGGAGGCGGACGGCTTCGTCGACGACGAAGCGAGAAGGTGAGAAGGCGTGAGGGTAAGAAACTTGGACCCTGATCAAAATATAGAAAAAATCATCGGGGAGATTGATGGGCAGGGACCTTCTCCGGAGGCCGGTGAACTGGATCCCCGCTGGAAGGAACTCGAGGCAATCGCCCGGATGATGCGTGGGGAACCTGCCCCCGAGACGCCGGCGGGTCTCGGGGAGCGCATCATGAGACGCGTTCGGGATCATGCGCAACGGCATTCTCCGTGGAAAGTCTTTGGCGAGGCTCTCCTGAAACCCCGCACGGTCAGCTTTGATCCGATCAAGGCTTTGCGGTCTCCCGTATCGGGAGAGGAGTGCTCCTTCTATTTCATCATGGTGGGCGTCTTCTATGCCGTTCTCAGCATGGTGCTGATGATCGGTTTCCACGCACTGGGCACCACGTTGATTTCACCGGGCTGGGTCCGCTGGCAGCCGCAGATCGCGCTTGTCACGGCCGCGTGCATGGTGGCGATAGGCCTCTATCTCCTGAGGGACGGGAAACTGGCCCTGAGCATGGCCCGGATCGGGGCCACGGTCTACCTTGGTTTTGCCCTTCTCAACGGCATTTTCGTGTCCCTGGAATGGGACATCCCCGTTTCGGCCGCCCTTTTCCTGCTCTCGACGCTCATCGGGGTTCCGACGGGCATTTTCCTGATACGGACCATTCAGAACTGCGGGAAACGGTATGCATAGAGCGATTCAACGGGGAAGAAGGCGATTCGGCGGGCAGGGCGGATTCACCCTGTTCGAGGTCATCATGGTGCTCCTGATCCTGGGGGTCATTTCCTATTTCGCAACCACGCGGATCTTCTCCGATGATGGAATCACCCGGGTCTCCGAAGTGGATCTGATCAAGAATCACCTCAGGTACGCGCAGTCGCGAGCCATGAATTCGGATATGAATTGGGGGATCCGGTTCGCAGAGCCAAATCAGTATTGGCTCTTTAAAGGAGACGATCCGGTGGCAGGGAAGCAACGGCTTCCCAATGTCGAAGACCTGGTCGCTCGCATTCCCGGCGCTCCGACCGATGGCAGCATGACCCTTTCGACGGTCACCGTGCCCAATCTGGTCGTGAAATTTGACGCGTTCGGCAGCCCGGGGGACACGACGATCGTCATTGCCACGCCGGCCGAAAATATCACGGTCACCCGTAACACGGGATTCATTCCATGATTGCACGGGAGGTGCATGACGCTGTGAAGCACACCACTCAGATGCTCCCCAGGCACCGGGCGTGCCGCAGGCAGAACGGGTTCACCCTTCTGGAGATCATCATCACGATTGTGATCGCAGCCATCATGGGGGTTTTATTCGCCCAGTTCGTCTACACGGGCGTGATCCACAGCGCCGATCCGCTGCACCAGGTTCAGAACATGTCGACTGCCACACACATCATGGAGTACATGACAGCCAACTACAAGGGTCTCGCCGCCACCCAGTCGAACTTTCTGGCCACCTTCAAGGATTATGTCGACAACGGCAACAAGAGTGTGGGGAGACCCCCCGGCTACCCGTACTATGGTCCATACGAGATCGTGCAAAACGATTATGTGGTTTTCGACCTGGAGCGAAAGGAACAGCCGGCAGGTCCGTTGGAGCGGAATCTTCTCAAGGTGACGATCCGCTATGGCAATCAAACGGCAACGGCTCTCTTTACCCGGTAGGATTGCGGGAGACGAGGCATGAGAAACAAGGCAGGCTTTACCCTCATCGAGATCATGGTTTCGCTCGTCCTGGTGGGACTGATCGCTTCCGTCGCCGGCACGTCGGTTCTCATGGGTCTGAGAGGGTACATCAACACGCGGGAAAACAACGAGATCACCCAGAAAGCCCAACTCGCCATGAATCGTATCAATCGCGAGTTCATCGAGCTGATCGACATCAGGGACATCGTCGAAAACCCGGCCTGTCTGATCTACGAGGGCCCGGGCGGCCGCCGCGCACTCAAGTATGATCAGGCAAACCAGAGGGTCCTTTTGTTGTCCGGAGTGACCGCAATGGATTGCAGCGGGTTGGCGGGAGGGGACACCCTCGTGGACAACGTTCAGACCTTTATCGTCATGTACAATCCTCAGAGCGGCGTGAGCCTGTGGGGCATGGGGCAGGACATCCGGAATCTTTTCGCGGTGACCGTCCAGCTCGCGCTGAACCGCCCCGACACGGGAGGGACGGTCCCTTTCTTGACGACCGTCAGCCCTCGTAACAACAACAACGCCGGAGGCGCTGCAGTGCCGACGCCCGACAATCTTCCTCCCGATTACGCGGGCAAGACCTGCTTCGTGGCGACGGCGGCCTGGGGGGATCGGGACCACCCCGTGGTGGAACTGTTGAGAGAGTTCAGGGACCGCGTTCTGGCGGAGACATCCGTCGGGGCGGCATTCGTCCGGTTTTACTACCGCGTCGGCCCGACGCTGGCCGGGGCCATTGAAGGCAACCCCCTGGCCTGCCTTGCCGCCAGGCTGCTGATTTCCCCGTTGGCCGGACTGGCCTTCTTCACCCTGTATTTCCCGGCGTTGATCCCGCTCGTCCTCGTCTTGTCATGGGGAGGCGCCCGCCTGATCCTGTCGAGACCGCGAGGTCGCGTATTCCGTCGGAACGCCGGCCCGGGGGGCCAGCGCGGGGCCATCCTGGTGACCCTGATAGCGGCCATGGTGGTCTTTTCCGCCCTCACCGCGGTCATGCTCTCGATGTTCGGTTCGGCCTCCCTGGGACAGGCGGCAAGCAACAATGTCATGCGGGCCTACTACCTGGCCGAGTCGGGCTTCCGCTATGCCGCGAGCGAATATGTCAATGCCGCTGACGAGACCGCCCGCGAAACCAGGATGAAGGCCATGCACAACCAGGAGTATCAACTTGCCGGGAACAGCGGCAAATTCCAGTTGATGGTGTATCCTTATTATTACCGCGTGCAGGAGATTTCACCGGTCAACCCCCGTTGGCTGAATACCAAGGTCGCGGGAGGCTATCCCCTCAGCTCCGCCAATTATGTGGACCCCAGCTGGATTCGAATTCAAAAAGTCGACGGCAGCGTCAGTTATGAGCAGATACTCGGCGCCAGTCTCATATTCCCCGATACGGTTCAATTCACGAAGAAAAACGGCGACTGGTCCGGAATTGCCGCCGGAGCGGCAGTCACGCCCGCCTGCGTTCCGAGCAGCACCGCGGGGCTTGCATTGTCCGATCATGGCAACATCACGATCGTCAAGGATTCCGGCGCGGAAGCATTCCCGCAGCGCAATGGAACCTTTACGGTCGGGATCCAGGGGGAGGCAAAGCCCCGCATCTTGAGATACCGTGAGCTCGATCTCGTGAGTGATCCTCCCAGACTCAAAGATGTCTACGACCCGAACGGGACAACCATCACGGGAAAATCGATGGTCGATCCGGGAGCGGGAGTCCCCAACAATTTTGTGGCGTTGTCAAAATTCGTAAAAGTCGAATCCACAGGCACCTTCGGCCAGGGAGGCCAGACCGTCAGCCGGAAGGTCACCTACGAGACCCCCATCGGGTACTTGACGCTGACGGCCCCCAAGACGGAAGTGCAGGAGCAGTTCTCTTCGGGCTTGCAGAACTGGTTTACCGGCTCCGAGGTGAGCCACATCGGCACCCAGATCGTCGTGGGAGGCGCGATGAAGCTTACCGGCGAACGAACGACCAATGTCGCGCCCGCCTCGTCGTGCCTGCTTTTCCGGGAGAATCAGATCGCCCTCGACTGGCGCAAGGCTTTTTCCGCTTCGGGGAAACAGGAAAATTTCGAGACGGAGTGGCGAAGGGCGGGGAGATATCTCAGTTACGACGTCCAGACGAAGCTCTTCCTGGATTCCGAGAACCAGATCTACGCGGGCGGCCTCTCGTTTCGACTCGACGAGGCGGGCAACAGCCTCGGATTCACGGTCCTGAGCAGCATCTCGGGGATTTACACCACCACCGGCTGCGACAAGGACGGTATCCCCGACGGCGTGACGGGGGTTGGCAACCTCGTCCAGAACAACCCCTACCTCGTCCTCTGGATGAAGGAAGTGGCGCGGACGGAGCAGAGTTTCGTGACCGTCCAGAGCCCGTACATGGAGTCCGTGAATCCGACCGACCCGCCCTCCGTGGGGACGGCAACGCGGGCAATTCTGATCGGGGCCTGTTCCTTCTGGCAGACGGGAAACCGCGTGAAGTTCTCCGCGGATGGTTTGCTGCCGGGTGGAATCGTTGCAGGCGTCGACTATTTCATCCGGGTCATCACGTACGACAACAAGCGGTATGTGTATCTCTTTGACACCTACGAAAGGGCCGTGGGTTTGGGCGCGACCCGCTACGAGGGTATCCAGGACATCACTACCGCCGGGTCGGGCCCCTGCAACATGGTTGCCCAGGATCCCCAGTGGACGAAGCTCGTCCAGAGGGAACTCAACCAGTTTCCGTTCGTGGGTGACGTCTACCGCATCCTCAAAGCGAACAGCATCAATTTCCGTGACTGGACCACGCTCAAGGTGCGGATCATCGAGGCCCCCTCCGTTTCCTTCATCAGCGGCGGCGGCGCGGGCCTGGAAATCGTGAGCGGCAATGTCGTTTACCAGACGCAGAGTGACGCCGCCGACGGAACGGTAACGGCCATTGCGCGGGTGCGAAACGATCCCGTCTACTGGAACCGCATCGACGTGCAGCCTGCCGAGTGGAACTGGGAGGCAGGGACGGCCGCGGGGGTGTTGATGCTGGAAGTTCTCAAGGATGAGGCGGGGACCGTACGTCCCTACGCGTTCACAAGCGGGAAGAGAATCTTCGTTGGCGATCACCCCGCGGGCACATGGATTGCCACTGCCGGCATCCCCGCGACCGTCACCGATGAGACCGTCGCGATGCGCGGCAGGGACAACTGGATCCAGGTGTTTGTGGGCGACCCGGTCGGGCCGGACAACCCGAACGACAACCCGCTTGACACGGACAGGGCCCTGTCGCCCCGTGACCAGATCTTCTGGTCCCCGGACCGGGTGGGTTACCCGGGGATCACGACGGCCGTCAACGACCGGTTCAGCCTCGTCCGGATGGGCAGCTACCGGAACGAGTGCTTTGCCAGGCGGTTTCCCTCCAGGCAGAACACGGAGGCGGGAACGATCGGCGATTTCATCCGTTTGGGTAAAGCGCAGTATGACGGCAGCACCTTCTTCAACTCCCCCACTTCAGGAACGACCTTCTCGTCGAGCCGGCCCGAGATCGGGCTTCATGCGTACGGTCCGACCGGCTCCATCACCAATCTTTACTACGATGATTTTGCCGTCCGCTTCGGACCGGTCGGGGGCGTGAGATCGGGCTATCTCCTGCCGGTTCAACGGTAATTACCAGGCGATACGAAAACCCGGCCCCGGCCGGGTTTTCGTTTTAGTGCCTGAGTGCCTGAGTGTCGAAGTGTCTGAGTGAAGAGGAAGATGTGAAAAGAGGGATTCGGGCTTCCGGAATCCCGATGCACGATTCCGGCTGCGAAGCAGCCTGACGGAATAGACGGAATAGACCAGATAGACGAGATAGACCCGTTTTCAGGCTTTGGGTCGTCCGAAGTTCGATATCTGCGCGATCAACTCGTCGATGGAGGCCGTCTCGTCGATGATCAGCGGGGCGCCCCCTCTCTCGGCGTCATCGATGGACTGGCTGTAGAGGTGATCGAATGTCCCCTCCTTGCCGGCAACGGGGGTCGGGGCGACTTTCTCACCGTTGCCCCTGCCCGGCTCGGGAACCGGCTGCTGCCTGCGGAGCGGCTCCGCACTGATGCCGTTTCGGGCGTCCTGGAGGCCGTAACCCGTCCCGGTGCTGAAATCCAGGTTTGCCTGGGATCCATAGACGGAGCCGCCTCTGGCCGGTTCCATCTTGCGGGTCTGGACGGGACGGGGCCCGGCAGGCTCCCCGTCGACCAGCGGCGAGTGGTAGACCTCTTCCTGGGAAACTTCCGCAGAGGGTTTGAAGATGTCCTGGGGAGAAGCAAAGGCGCTGACCTTGCCCAGATATTCCCGGGTGTAGCGTTCGGCCGTGAACATGCCGTCGTTTTTGCCCATCTGGATGGCGCTCTCGATCTGGGGCAATTTGTTTTCCCGCAGGATTCCCTTGACCGACTGGTTTCCCCGCAGGATGGACAGGACGGGAACACGGAACCCCGCATCTTCCCTGATGACGAGCTGCTGCACGATGAGCCACTGCAGAGTCGACGCGACCTGATGGCGAATTTCCTCCTGGGCCTCCACGGGGAAGGAATTGCACAGCCGATACAGGGCATCTTCGGCATGCGTTGCGTGAAGGGTTGCAATCACCAGGTGTCCCGATTCGGCAGCATTGAGGGTGAGCCGCATGACCTCCGGCTCCCTCAGCTCCCCCACGACGATCACGTCGGGGTCTTCCCGGAGTACGTCGACGAGTCCCTGCTCGAAGGACGGCATGTGGGCGCCCAGCTCGCGCTGTTCGATGAAGGATTTCCGCGAGACATAGCGATACTCGACAGGATCTTCGAGGGTCACGATGTGGGCGGTCCGGGTTCGGTTGATTTCGTCGACAAGGGCTGCGATCGTCGTCGACTTGCCCGACCCGGTGGCGCCGCAGATGAGCACGAGCCCGGAGCGCAGCTCGGCAACCTGTTTCAGAGAGGGATGGAGATTGAGCTTCTCGATGGTCGGCACGGTGCCGGGTAGCAGACGGACGGCGATGCTGAGGCCTCGCGTCGTGTTGAAGACGTTGACCCGAATCCGGATATGGCGGATGGTAATGGCCAGATCAACGGACCAGCGATTGCGCAATGTCTGCAGCTGCCTGGCCGTGAGCACCTTTTTCACGAGACCGTCAATCTCGCCGTGTGTCCAACGGCCGGAGTTGTCGAACTGGATCTGACCGTTCTTGCGGTAGACAACCGGATGCCCCCCGGTGATGTGCACATCGGAACAACCTTCCTGAACGGCTGTCACGATGACCTTGCTGAACTTATTCATCCTTTTTTATTTCCCCCGGATCCGGTTGGAGTCAGCGGTGCAGAATCCGCTGGGAGGCGTGCATCCGGCACAAGGATCAAAAGCCCATGGTTCCGGCGGAGAAATATTTAGCACGAAGCATGCCATTTTGCCTGCGGCAATGCAAATATAAGTTCTTTAGTATCAAGTAGTTATATATTTTTTCAGTGTGACGATGTCGAGGTGGGAGTCAAAAAAACGGCAGGGTGCCAATCGGATGCAACCATTGCATCAAATATTGTAGGACAGGGGCATGAAAAGGGGAAGGTGATCGGTTTATGTGTTAATTGGTTGATCAGGAAATTGTGCATTCGCGTAGCGCTTCGCGCAGACTTCAGGTAAGGCTGTTTTTTTATTCTCTCCTGATTCCCCGACTTTCTGATCCCTAATCCGGATTCCGGAAGCCCGAATCCCTCTTTTCACTTCTCCCTCTTCACTCGGACACTTAGACACTCAGGCACTTAGTCACTGTTCATTCCTTGAACTTTCCCGAGTCCCGTATCTGCGCGATCAACTCGTCGACAGTTGCCTTCTCGTCGATCATGAAGTGCTTCTCCGCATCGTCCTCGGAATGGAGGAAGATGACCGACTTTTCATCGGCAGAAGGCTTCTTGGCCTTCGGGGCCGCCTGCTCGACATCCCCGTCGAGCAGGGGGGAGTGGTAGATCACTTCGCGGGATGCTTCTTCAGACGGTTTGAAATTCTCCGACGGCGGGTAGAAGGATTCCTTCGATGCGAGGTATTCCTTGAGGTATCGCTCCATCGAGAACATGCCGTCGCTCTTGCCGATCTGGATGGCGCTTTCGATCTGGGGGAGCTTGTTTTCCCGGATCATACCCTTGACGGAGTTGTTGCCCCTGAGGATGGAGAGCAGCGGCACCCTGAAGCCGAGCCGCTCGTGGAAAATGAGCTGCTGGACCACGATCCAGGCAAGCGTCGAGGCGATCTGGTAGCGAATTTCCTCCTGGGCCTCCATCGGGAAGGAGTTGCACAGCCGGTACAGTGCGTCCTCGGCATTTGTGGCATGGAGCGATGCGATCACGAGATGGCCCGACTCGGCTGCGTTGAGGGTGAGCCGCATGACCTCCGGCTCTCTCAACTCGCCCACGACGATCACGTCAGGGTCCTCCCGGAGGACATCGAGGAGCCCCTTTTCGAAGGAGGGCATGTGCGTGCCCAGCTCCCGCTGCTCCATGAAGGACTGCTTCGATGTGAAACGGTACTCGATAGGGTCTTCCAGGGTTACGATGTGGGCCGAGCGGCTGCGGTTGATCTCGTCGATGATCGCGGCGATCGTGGTGGACTTGCCGGTGCCCGTGGCGCCGCAAATCAGGACGAGTCCCGACTGAAGCTCGGCAATCTGCTGAAGCGACGGGTGGAGATTCAATCGCTGGATCGTGGGGATCACGCCCGGAAGAAGACGAATGGCCAGGCTCAGGCCCCGCGTCGTGTTGAAGACGTTGAGCCGCAGGCGCACATGCTGGATCGTCACGGCGAGATCGACGGACCATTCCCGGCGAAGAATCTGGATCTGCCTGGGTGTCAGAAGCTTTCTGACAAGCGCGTCCACTTCGGCATGGGTCCATTTGATGGAACGGTCCTGTTGGATCTGCCCGTTTTTTCTGAACACCACAGGGTGCGCGCCCGTGATGTGGATATCTGAAACCCCCTCACGGACGGCCGCCGCGATGACGCCGCTGAATTTTCTCATCTTGTCTCCCCGCAGGACGGGGCCCTCTGCCGGGGAACGGATCCCCCGGTGATCCCGGGGAAACATGTCCCACCGGGATATCGTCTCTTTCCCGCCTTCCCTTGAGTCGAGGCGAGTCAGCTCTAGAGTGCCTTTTTGATGTTTGTCAGAATCACGACATGCCCGCGCTCCTCTTCGATGACCTGTTCGAGAAGATCCTGGGCGGAGGCCGTGACGTACTTCTTCATTTCCGAGTAATAGAGAACGGAATCGAGTTCGCGCCCGATGGCGAAGTCCAGAGCCGCGACCACGTCCTTGATCTCGGCCAGCTCCTTGGTCGCTGTCGTCGAGAATACTTTCCCGTCTATGCTGTTCTGCAGATAGGTCATGTACTCGCCGGGGTAGCTCTCCTTCGGCATGATCGTGTCGATCTTGGAGAACATGTCGGCGAAGAGTTTGCGGTGCTTGATCTCCTCGGAGGCAAGCCTGGTGAATATACCGTAGACCTTGGGATCCTTTGCGATGGACGCCGCATAGTTATAGAATTTCTCGCCGTTTTCCTCCATGCGGATGGCGAATTGAAAAATGTCGCTTCCCTGGTAGCTGCTCATACCCTTCCCCTTTCCATTAATTTGCAGCGATTATAAACGTCTTTTCTCCCTGTGACCATCTTTTTTTACGATCGCCCGGATGAGAAATCTGGGGGCTTCCCCGGCCATGGGGCGGGGGTTGCCGGCGAGGATCGTGAAAGACTCGTCGACAGGCTGACAGAACCGCTCTTCCCTCAAGGCATAGAGGCAAACGATGGCAATCAATTGCTTTGGAGCAGTGTGAAAGGGGGGTAAGTGTTTGAAAAGGGGGGGCGGGGAGGTCTTTCGACCTCCCCTTCTGGAGTTGTAATCGCATTTGTAAAGGAGGAGATTCTTTACGCGATCTTTTTGTTGAACTGTTCCGCTTTCAATCGGTTTCTTTGCTTCAATGAAGGCCCTCCTCGCTGTGTTGGGCACCTCATTTGCAGTTAACCTGTGCCAGATCATTTTGCAGGTAGCGTGCCACGAAAAAGATGGGGATGCAAGCCGCTGTTTTAAAAAGGAATTTTCAAAATCCCCTCTTTCTCTTCCAGCAATACGGACGCACCGGGCAGGCAAGATCTGTCGACACGAATATCAAGGCCTGAAAATGTCGATTGATAACAAGCAGTTGAAAATTTCCACGAGGAGCACGAATCCGACAATATTGTCGAAATCGATCGTTTCATCTTTTTCCGCAGGGCAAGGGGTGCTTGACATTTCTTTCCTGATGGGGTTCACTCGTTTAAATTCCGTCCAGGGTTGGCAGAGGGGACGGAAGACGGACGAGGGGTCCCTGCCGTATCCGAACAGGAGATTTTCATGAAGCTGACAGGGGTCGTCCCCCTTCTTTTCCTGCTTGTCTGTCTTGTCTCTGAGGTGCATGCCCAGGGGGCAGGGCGCAATGGCCGCCAGGACTCGTCGCTCCCCTCAAGCAGGGAAGTGTCGATCATAAAGGAACTTAAACTGTCGGAGTCCCAGGTGAAGGAGACAAGGCGGATCGGGGCAGCCTATTCAAACCGGACACTCAAGCTTCGCAGCGAAATTATCGGGAAAAGCCTGGAGTTTCGCAACCTCCTGCACGACCCTTCCGCATCGGAGGAGGCCATCCGGGCCAAGGGAAAAGAGATCGAGGCGATTGACAGCCAGCTGATCCGTGAAAAAATCGAATTCCAGATCGAGATGAGAAAAATCCTGACCCCCGAACAGCTTCAGCGCTGGTATACGGTGATGGACCAGCAGCCGGCGACGAAGAAACCCATCAGATGAACGGACGGGCGAAACCCTCTTTTCACCGGAAAACCGGATGAATCAGATTCCTTCAGCCAGCCAGATACTCCTGCGCCCCCTCACCCTGATCATTTCCTGCCTGATTTTCGTGATCCTGATCCTGGTGATGGGTCTCATGGATCTGAACCGGCTTGACCGGTCACTTGTGAATTTCATGGAGGTCAGGGGACTCGACGTTGCCGAGAAAATCGAACGGGAGGCCCAGATCAGCTTCAGCAGCATCATGCAGATGTTCCGGGGCGAATCGGCCGGCGAGACCCTCATCCCTCTGACCGACGAAACCTTTTTGACCCAGGAGTCGCTGATCAAGGCCCTGGTCAACGTGATCCGCACAATCGACGGCGCATGGCCCTCACAGACGATCACCCCGGAGGAAGCCAAGGGGGTGATCGAGAAGGAAGGTCTCTGGCTGCTTGCCTTCGTCGATGACGCCGGCCGGGTTCTCTTTCAGAGCCGCCCCGTTCCCCGGCAGGTCTTTTCCCGCGCGCAGCCTGCCATCCGGAAACAAAAGGATCTCGTCATCGATCTGTTCGGCCGTTCCGACAGGGTGGCCCGGGGCGGTGTCGTCGCCCTGCGGCGCAGCGGCGGCAGCGGGACGGTCATCATCGCCCTCGACGACGATGCATTGCGCTGGTGGGGCCTGCGGATCGCCATGCAGAGGGCTGTTGACGAGGCGGGACAGACCCCGGGCGTCGTTTTTGTCACCGTCCTCGATGGTTGGGGGGCCATCCTCGGCGCCAGGGGCGAGCAGCCTGCATTGCAGGAAATGTCCGCCCAGGAGAAGGAGCTTTTGACCGGGGTAACCGCCGTTGCGAATCAAAGTGTGAGGCTCGGCGAGCGGGAGCACCTCATGGTCATGGCGCCGCTCACCCTGGAGGGCCGGCCGGCAGGAGTCGTTCGGGTCGGCTTCGAGAGGGACCGCATGGATCAGGCCCTCGAGCGAAACCGCCACTTCCTTTTTCTCTCCATGGGGTTCATCGTTCTCGCGGGGCTTTTCTCGCTCTGGTTCGTCTTCCAGAACCAGAAGCGACACCTTGCGCGCATGGAGGAGATGCGCAAACGCCTCGAGCAATCCGAAAGGCTGTCCTCCCTCGGGCAGCTTGCCGCCGGCGTGGCCCACGAGATCCGCAACCCTCTGAATGCCATCAGCATGGCAAGCCAGCGCCTCCAGAGGGAATATCTCCCCTGCGAGGGGGACAAGAGCCGGGAGTTCGGCCATCTTACGGGGGTCATCCGCGATGAGATCCGGCGCCTGAACGTCATCATCGAGGATTTCCTCACCTTCTCACGCAGCCGCCGCCTGGAGCTGCGCGAGTTCTCATTGACGGAGATCATCGAGAAGCTCGTGAGGCTCCTGGGCGAAGAGGCCAGGGCCCGGGGGATTTCCCTCTCCCTGAAGATGGAGCAGAAGGTCCTCATGGTCCCCATGGACGTGGACAAGCTGCAGCAGGCCCTGATCAACATCATCAAGAACGCCATGGAGTCCATCGCGGGCGAAGGGGCCGTCGACATTGCCGTCGAGAGGCAAGCGGGAGAGCGAGCGGTGATCCGCATCTCGGACACGGGGTCAGGACTCGCCCCGGAAGAGGTGGAGAAGATCTTCAACCCGGACTATACCACCAAGGAAAAAGGGCTGGGGCTGGGCCTGACCATCGCCCATGAGATCATCCGCGGCCACGGCGGCACCATCCGTGTCCAGAGCAATATCGGCCGGGGCACGACCTTCGAGATTGTCCTGCCGATCAAACCCGCGCCGGGGAGCCAGCCCGCCGAGACGGGGAAGAGGACAGGGAAAGCATGAAGAAACTCAGCATATTGATCGTTGAAGACGGGCAGATCCAGAGGGAGATGCTTCGCGACTTCCTGCGCAAGGAAGGCCACACGGCGACGGAGGCCGACTCCGGCGAGAAGGCTCTCGCGGAAGTCCGGGCGGCATACTACGATCTTCTCCTCATGGACTACAAGATGCCCGGTATGAACGGCCTGCAGGTCCTGCAGGAAGTGAAAAAGTTCAACCCGGAGATCGACGTCATCATGATGACGGCCTATGGTACGATCGAGACGGCCGTGGAGGCCATGAAAGCGGGGGCCGTCGACTACGTCACGAAGCCCATCGACCTCGATGAACTCGTGCTGCACATCAACCGCATCTCGGAGCGGCGCATCCTGCTCAGGGAAAACGAGATGATGCGAAAGCGCCTGCAGGAACAGGGGGTCACCGCCGATCAGATCGTCTTCCGCAGCCCCCAGATGGAGAGTCTTGTCAATCTGGCCGGCCGCGTTGCCGCGAGCCGGGCCACCGTTCTCGTCCGGGGGGAGAGCGGCACGGGCAAGGAGCTCTTTGCCCGCCTGATCCACAACCTGAGCCCGCGGGCCGCAAGACCGCTCATCGCCGTCAATTGCGGCGCGCTCCCGGAGACCCTGCTCGAAAGCGAGTTGTTCGGGCACGAGAAGGGTTCCTTTACCGGGGCGTCGGCGCGGCGCATCGGGCGCTTCGAGGAGGCCGACGGCGGCACGCTCTTCCTCGACGAAATCGGGGAGCTCACCGCTGCCGTTCAGATCAAGCTTTTGAGATTCCTCCAGGAGCGCGAGTTCCAGCGGGTCGGCGGCAACCAGGTCCTCCATTCCGATGTCCGGATCATCACCGCCACCAACCGGGACCTCGAAGCCAGGGTCAAGGAAGGCGCTTTTCGTGAAGACCTGTTCTACCGGCTCAACGTTGTGGATATGTTCATCCCGCCGCTGAGGGAACGCAAGGAGGACATCCCGGCCCTCATCGATCACTTCCTGAAAAAATTTGCCGCCGAGAACGGAAAGGAAATCGAGGGCGTGAGCCAGGAAGCCCACGACCAGCTGCTCAAGTACGACTACCCGGGCAACGTGCGCGAACTCATCAACATCCTGGAACGTGCCGTTGTCATTGCCCGTGACCCGATCATCACGGTGGCCGATCTTCCTTTCGGGGACCGTTTCACTGGCCCCGTCGAAACGGCCGGGGAGGGCCGGCTTAAAGACTCCATCGAAGAGCTGGAAAAGCAGATGATCCTGAAAGCCCTGGAGGAGGCCGACAACCACCAGACGAAGGCGGCGGGCATATTGGGCATCAGCGAGAGGATGTTGAGGTACAAGCTGAAGAAGTATGGAATGAAGCAATAAAAACAGGGTATCGGGTCTAGGGGCTCGGGTCTAGGGCAGAGAAAAGAAAAACAAACCCCCTGCAGCAATGCTGTCAGGGGGTTTTCATTCCATTTCCTTGTTTCCCGATACCCGATACCCTATAACCGAGCCCCTATTTCTTGAATCCCAAAATCCTGCGTGCTTCCGCCGGCGTGGCCACCTCGCGGCCGTAGGCGCGGCAGATCCCGGTGACGCGCTCGACGAGTTCGGCATTCGTCTTTGCGAGCACCCCGGGGTTCACGTAGATGTTGTCTTCCATGCCCACCCGGATGTGGCCGCCCATGATGAGGCCCATCATGGCCATGGGGAGAAAGCCGCGGCCCACGCCGAAGATGGACCATGTGGCGTTTGCGGGCATGTGCTCGTAGAGGTGCAGGAAGGACTTCACCGTGGCCGGAGCGCCCCAGGGTGTCCCCAGGCAGAACTGAAAGTGCATGGGATCGACGATCTTGCCCTCGTCACGAAGTTTCAGGGCCGTCACCATCATGCCTAGGTCGAAGACCTCGATCTCGGGCTTCACGCCTGCCTCTTTCATCTTTTTTGCCGCCTCATCGAGGAAGGCAGGGTCGTTGATGAATGCCTTGCCCCCCAGATTGATCGACCCGGCGTCATAGGAGGCCAGTTCCGGCTTCAGCAGAAGCGGTGCGAGCCTCTCCTCGGTGGGAAGGTTTCTCCCGGGGATGCCGCTCGTGGTGAGGCTGAGAATGAGATCCGTCTTCTCGCGGATCCTGTCGACGACCCGGCGGAAGAGTTCCTGGTCCTGGCTTCCCAGGCCCGTCTTGGGATCGCGGACGTGGATGTGAACGATCGAGGCGCCCGCCTGCCAGGACTCGATGGCCGACTGGGCGATTTCCTCGGGCGTGATGGGGATGTGGGGGGCGATGTCCCGCATCATGCGGCTTCCGGTGATGGCTGCGGTGATGATGACCTTTTCCATGAAGTGCCCTCTTGCTGTAGCGGAGTGTCAATGACTGAAATCAGATGGGCTCTTGATCGGAATTCTTCCGGCGAACAGACGGTTTTAGACCGCTCTGGCGTTCACTCCACTGCAGACGCAAAAACTCACCCTTCGGGCTCAAACAGTTTGCGCAGCTGGCGTTTCGTTTCGCGAAGAGCGGTTGACTAAAACGCGCCTGACTTCGCTTCCCGGAATTCCGATCCATCGCCATGTAATGCTTATCCGAGCACCTTCTTTTCCGTCTCCCCGATCGCCTCATCGAGGATCTGGACCATCCGGTCGATCTGGGCCTCCGTGATGACGAAAGGCGGCGCCAACAGGCTGTGGTCGCCCTTCACGCCGTCGGCGCCGCCGCCGCCGGGGTAGGAGATGAGGCCCTTCGCAAAGGCGCTGTTGCCGACGAGGACGTTGACCCGGAGTTTCGGGTCGAAGGGCTCTTTCGTCTTCTTGTCCTTGACGAACTCGATGCCGGCAAACAGCCCCAGCCCGCGCACGTCGCCCACGATGGGGTGCTTGAGGAGCCCCTTGAGCTTTTCCAGCAGGTAGAATCCCTTTTTGGCCGATGCGGCCACCAGGTCGTGCTTGTTCAGGTAATCCAGCACGGCAGTGCCGATGGAACAGGACAGGGGGTTCTGGCTGTACGTATGGCCGTGGACGAAAGTGCCGTTTTTCTCCTTGATGACCTTGTGGATCTCCTCTTTGGACACGACGACGTAGAGCGGTGTGTAGCCGCTGGCAAGCCCCTTGGCCGCAACGATCATGTCGGGTACCACGCTCCAGTGATCGAGAGCCCAGTTTCTGCCCGTTCGCCCCACGCCGGACATGACCTCGTCGGAGATGAGCAGCACGTCGTACTTGTCGCAGATCTCGCGAATGCGCTTGAAGTAGCCGTCCTTCGGCACCAGGGCACCCGCCGTGGCCCCCACGACGGGCTCGGCGATGAAGGCCGACACGGAGTCGGGGCCTTCGTAAAGGATCGCCTTCTCGAGATCGCCGGCGCACTCGACGCTGCATTTTTCGGGAGCGAGTTTGAAGGGGCAGCGGTAGCAGTAGCAGGGCGCAATGTGCGGGGTGTGCAGCATCAGCGGCTGGTAGTAGCGGCGTCGGCCCGTGTGGCCGCTCAAGGCCAGGGCGCCGAGGGTGTTGCCGTGATAGCTTGCCCATCGCGAGATGACCTTGTATTTCATCGGAAGGCCCCGGTCCACCTGGAACTGGCGGGCCATCTTCATGGCCGTTTCCACGGCCTCGGATCCTCCCGAGAGGAAATAGACCCGGGAGAGCTCCGGGGGGGACATCTTGACGATCCGGTCTGCGAGCTCGATGGCCGCCTCGCTCGTGAACTGGCTGCCGTGGGTGAAGGCGATGCGGCTTGCCTGCTTCAGCATCGCCTGCTCGATCTCCTTCACGCCGTGGCCGATGTTCACAACCGCCGCGCCGCCGGAACCGTCGATGTACTGCTTCCCTTCCTTGTCGTAGATGTATACGCCCTCACCGCGATCCGCGGTGGGATAGTACTTGGTCGGCGTTCTGTAAAAGACATGATCCTCGTTGATTTTCTGTGCCATGATTGCCTCCTGGAATCGTCAGGGGTTGATGCGATAAAGCCATGAAATTCTATCAGATAGAATGCCGGAGTCAATGGGAAAGGATTTGCGGAGCGCTATTTCCGCTTGCACTTTACGGGCGGAAATAATACCTTTCATCATGAAAGAAAGGGCCCGTTCGGCGGCCTTGAAAATGAAGGGGGCATGAACCATGGGAAGTGACACGCTGCAGTCGGTGATCGATCTCGCCATCCAGAAAGAGGAAGAAGCTTATAACTTTTACATGAGTCTGCGCAATAACGTCGAGGACAAGTCGGCGAAGGACACCTTGAAATATCTGGCCGATGAGGAAGCCGATCACAAGTCGTTTCTTGCGAAGTGCAAGGAGCAGATGTCCTGCGATATCGTTCTTCGGCCGGACATGCCCGTGGATTACAAGGTCGCCGAGAACCTGAAACAGCCCGACATCCAGAAGAACATGAACTCCGAGGAGGTCTTCCTCGTGGCCGCCGCGCGCGAGCTGTACGCCCATAATTTCTACAAGGGTCTCGCGGAGCTCTGCCCCAAGGGGCCGGTGAAGGAGCTGCTGCTCCGGATGGCCAACGAGGAGATGAGACACAAGGAGAAGATGGAGTACCTCTACTCCAACACGGCCTTTGCGCAGACGGCGGGAGGCTGAAAAGCAGGGTATCGGGTATAGGGCATCGGGTATAGGGTGATAAAGGGAAACGGCGGGAAAATCCTCCCGCCGTTTTTATTTCCATCTCTTTGCCCGATACCCTTTCTTTTCAGTCGGTAAAGATTGCCGAGGCGTAGGTGACGGCGCTCGAGGTGGCCGCCTCCCGGTAGCATTCGTAATCGAGCAGGATCCCCTTCTTTCCCGCCATGAGCTCGGCCATCAAAATCAGGGCGGGAAACCCGCAGACCTTGTACTGGTCCCTCGTCCCGGCGGCATTTTCGTAGATTGCCTGCCCGTCCCCGGCCAGCAGAAAGTCCAGGATGAGCCGGTCGTTGGCCTGCGCGCGAGCAAGGATCGTTTCGGCGGGCATGCCGTCGCCGAACTTGAGTCCCACGTGCGAGAAGTCAACCCCCGCCACAAAGAGAACCTTTCCCCTCATTCTTGCCTGTTCCCGGATGGTCTCCACGAAACCGAGGAAGCGGTCGTCCCCCAGGGGATTCTGCCGTGCAGCGATGAACTCGTGGATCCCGCCGCAGAGGATCGGCACGATCGGCGTCCCCTTCAGGTAGTGGTGAAGGAACACGGTCTGAAACTCGACGGAATGTTCGATCTTGTGGCCGAAATCATGGGTTGTCAACGTGCCGGGCCGTACGCGTTTCCCCAGAGCCTCCACGAAACCCCGGTCCGTCTTGATTTCGCCGAAAGGCGTCATGTAGTTCTTCGGGCAGACGCAGAAAAGACCGTCCTGCAGGGCATGGTTGATTCCCAGGATCACGGCAAGGTCGTACTGCCTGCCTTTCAGGTGCCGGTAGGCCTTGACGTACGTGTGCCGTGCCACGCGGATGTCAAGGTGGGGGGCGACGACGGCATGGATTTCCGGCAGGTGAAATTCCGGCGGGGGCAGCTCGCTTTCCGACTCCTCGATAAACCGGGCGAGCCTCTCCGGATCGGGGTCGTAGGACTTGCCCGCATGGACGCACAGGCGCTTCTCCTGCAGGGAAAAGGCCGTGAAGAGCGAGTTCATCTCCCGGCGGAAGGATTCGCTGTTCAGAAGGAAGGCCTGGTCGAGACTGCCGAGAAAGGCTTCAATGTCCGAGAGGGTTACCAGGCGTCCGCCGCTTCGGTTCATGAGCTCCCTCTGGATGTCCCGGATCTCGTGCCGTCCGTCGAGCATCTGCAGCAGCGGCAATGCGCCCGCATCGATGGCGATGCGCCGGGCGCACAGGTCATGGGGGTCCTGGAAGACGATCATCCGGCGGCCCTCGACGAGGGTCATGACCATCTGGATGTCTGTTCGCAGGGCGGGTTTTTCGATCATGGGAGCTCCCGGGGGCCAACGTAACCCATCGAAAGGGTGAATGCAAGGGAGGATTGCCGCAGCCGCGTGCACTTGCATGGCCGGGGATCTGTGATATAAGAAATCAGAAGGTGAGAGGGTAAGAAGGTAAGAGGGTTGGAGAACCCGGCAGCTACGCTCTGTGGTGGTAGCTGATCCAACCTTCTCACCTTCTCAACTTCTTACCTTCTTCTGCGAACAGGCCGGAACCAGAAGGACAGGACGATGAGCGCCAGATAGACCCCCGTGGCGCAGGTGATCTTTTCCAGGGTTACGTTGTCCACGTAGATGAGACGTTCCATCGTCTCGATGATGAATTTCCCCGAGTAGACCTCCGCGCCCTGCCCCTCCGATTTGAGCCAGGCCTCGAGATGGGTGAGAGGACAGATGGAGCGCGTGAGCTGCATCAGGACCATCCAGATCACGGCGGCCAGGTGGATGAGGCGCCACCGGGCGCTGTTGAGCCACAAAAAGATTGGGAAGCCCAGGATCACGAAGGCGATCCAGAGAAAGTGGATCACGATGACAATGTCGGCTGCGAACGTGTAGAACATGATCAGCTGCGGCACCGGAAAAGGGCATTTTCACCAAGCAAATCATATCACAGGGGAGGGACGACATGAAAGCCCTCGTAACGTTTTCCGCCTTTGCGACGGCGATGCTCCTGGCTTGCGGGGTCCTCCTTCTTCCGGGAGCGGCCGACGGCTGGTTTTTCGGGCAGCCTTCCGGGAAGGATTTCGACGCGCTCCGGGAGTCCATGGTCGACGACCAGATCGTCGCCCGCGGCGTCCGCCATGAAGCGGTCCTCCGGGCGATGCGAAGCACCCCCCGCCATCTCTTCGTGCCGGAGGATCGCAGGCCCTCGGCCTATGAGGACAGGCCCCTGCCGATCGGCAACGGCCAGACGATCTCCCAGCCCTACATCGTGGCTTACATGACGGAGATCCTGCAACCCGATGGTTCGGGGACGGTCCTCGAGGTCGGAACCGGATCCGGTTATCAGGCAGCCGTCCTCTCGCCCCTCTACCGGAAGGTGTATACGATCGAGATCATCCCCGAGCTGGCCGAATCGGCGAAGGCCCGTCTCCGGGATCTCGGTTTCGGCAACGTGGAGGTCCGGAGGGGGGACGGCTATGCCGGTTGGCCCGACAAGGCGCCTTTCGATGCCATCATCGTAACGGCGGCGGCCGGGCACATTCCGCCGCCCCTCATTGCCCAGTTGAAGGCAAAGGGGCGGATGGTTATCCCCGTGGGCAGCCCCTCCATGATCCAGCATATCATCCTGGTCGAGAAGGATCAGAAGGGAAACATCACGACAAAAAGCCTGTTGCCCGTCCGTTTCGTCCCCCTGACGGGGGGACGACCGTAATATCCGCCAACCCGCCGCTACTCCAACCTTCTTACCCTCTCACCTTCTCACCCTCTCCCCGGGGCATGCCTCGGGGACCGGCACAAAAGTTGCTTTAATGTTAACGGGTTGACATTATGGATGCCAGACAAGCCATCACGGATGACCGGACGGCGCAATTCCTGTCGCGCATCGAGGCGGCGAGGAACCTCCCGTCGCTTCCCCAGGTGCTCCTCAAGCTCATCGAGGCCTGCCGCAACGAGGAGAAGACCGTCCGGGACATTGCGCAGATCATCGGCGGGGATTCTGCCCTCTCGGCACGGATCCTGGGGATCGTCAATTCCCCCTTCTACCGACGGGCGGAGAAGATCGTCCGAATGGATGACGCCCTGTTCCAGCTGGGTCGCGACACCGTACGCAGCATCGCCATCAGCGCCTCCATCCACCAGGTTTTCTCCAGGGTCAACGGCCGGTCCCTGTTCAACATGAAGCTCTACTGGCATCATGCCCTGCTCTGTGCCGTGCTGGCCCGGCGCCTTGCCGAAAAAGCATCCTACAAGGCCCCCGAGCTCGCTTTTCTATCCGGGATCCTTCACGATGTGGGCAGGCTGGTCCTCTGGGTCAACTTCCCCGACGAATACGGGAAAGTGCTCCAGGCCGCCCGAAACCGTTCGGATGCGCTCCTCGAAGGGGAGCTCAGGATGGGCATCACGCATACCGAGGCGGGCTCCTGGCTGCTCACCCGCTGGGGCCTCGATGCCTTCACGGCCGATGCGGCCCGATACCACCACGAGCCTCTCGATCGGATTCACTCCTCCTTTCCGCTCATCAAGATGATCTACGCGGCGAACATCCTGGCAGACATGCCCGACTCGGATTTCTCCCGGTACGAGGTGATCCGGGAGCTGTTCGGGTTGAGCGTTACCGATATTGCCGAAATGCTCTCGGCCGCCCGGGTGGAGGTGCTGGAAATCGCCGAGGCGCTGGATATCCAGATCGACACCGACGACCGTCGACACCAGCCTCTCGATGGCAAGGATAAGGCAAAGGAGGATGCGCTCACCGGGGAAGTCCGCGACGTGGCGCTCCTGCAGGCCGCCATGCAGGGCCTCCTGGAGGCTCCCGACCGGGATGGCATCCGGAGGGCCGCCAGGCAGGGGATCGAGGTCCTCTTCGGCACGCCGGCCATCCTGCTCTTCCTGCTGGATCGCCACCGCGAACTGCTGATTTTGCAGGATATCGCAGGCTCCAGGCTGCCGCCCGGGGAGGAACTGACAATCCCCATGGGGAGAAACGAATCGCTTCCCGTGAAGGCGATGGCGCAGAAAACGATCCTTGGCACACCGGAGCGGCGCAACCAGGGCGCTCTCACGATCATGGATGAAAAGCTTGTCCACGTCCTGGGGAGCGAGGAGGTCCTGTGCCTGCCCCTCGTGACGCAAAAGGAGGCGATAGGGGTTTTTGTAATAGGGGCGGAACGGGCTGCCGTGGCGTCGATTGCGGCCCAGTCGAATCTCCTCACTCTCTACGCGGACCAGGTGGCCATGTCCCTCCGGCTCGACCAGATGCGAAGGGCCCAGGCCCGGCTCTACCAGGCGGGCCGTCTTGCCGCCTCTTCGGCGCTGGCCCGCAAGGTGGCTCACGAGGTGAACAACCCGCTGAGCATCATCAAGAATTACCTCAAGATCCTCGGGATGAAGCTCGGGGCCGACAACATGGTCAAAGACGAACTGCGGATCGTAAACGAGGAGATCGACCGCGTGGCGCTCATCATCCGCCAGCTCACCGACCTGACCTCCGAGAAGGACCGCGCGCGCCAGGCGGTGGACGTCAACGGCCTTTTGCGGGACCTGTCGACGATTATCGAAAAGTCCTTCTCGCCGGCGAGCCGGATCCGTTTCCACCTCGATCTGGACCCGGCCCTGCCGGGTCTCGTCACGGATCGCAACGGCCTCAAGCAGGTCCTGATCAATCTCCTCAAGAATGCCATCGAGGCCATGAAGCAGGGCGGTAACCTCTACGTGCGAACGAAGTGCCTCGTCACGCGGGACCTGGAGGAGATGGCCGTGAAGCGGGAGGGCAAGGCGGAGCAGTATGTCGAGATCTCCCTGCGCGATGACGGCCCCGGCATCCCCGAGGCGGTCAGGCAGCGTCTTTTCGAGCCCTACGTGACGACAAAAGAGGAGGGCCACTCGGGCCTCGGCCTCTCCGTCGTGCACAGCATCGTCAAGGACCTCGGCGGGACGATCCAGTGCGAAAGTGCGGAAGGCAAGGGGACGACCTTTGTGATCTGCTTCCCCCTGAACAGGGTCACGAAAACAACATGAGTCGGAGCAACCCATGACGGGAACGCCTAGAATCCTCGTCGTAGACGACGAGATACGGATGTGCGAGAGCCTCAAGATCCTGCTTGGAGGACGGAACTGCCGGATCGAGGCCTGTCCCTCGGCCCGGGAGGCCATGAGCTGGCTGGAGAAAAATCACTGCGACCTCCTGCTGCTGGACCTCATGATGCCGGAAATGGACGGCTACCAGCTTCTGGACCACGTGAAGGCAACCTACCCCGACGTGACGGTCATCATGATGACGGGGCATGCCTCCATCGAATCGGCCGTGGAGGCCCTGAAGCGGGGGGCACACGACTATCTCGGCAAACCCTTCGAGCACGACGAGCTCGTCAAGCGCGTGCAGAACGCCCTCGATCAGAAACGGCTGAGAACCGAGCGGGACATTTTCCGCAACAAGCTCGAAATCTCCGAGGAACGATATCGCTATCTCGTGCAGCATTCCCCCGACATCATCTTCACCCTCGGGGCGAAAGGCGAGTTCCTGTTCGTGAATGACACCGTCGAGAGCCTTCTGGGCTGCGAGAGCGCGTCCCTTCAGGGAAAGGATTTCTCGACGATCGTCCACGAGGACGACCAGGAAAAGGTCCGGGTGTTCTTCGAGGCCGCCCGCAGGGGCAAGCCCCTGTCGGACTGCATGGAGGTGAAGCTTCGCTGCTGCACGAAGCCGGCGGGAGGAGCGGACTGCTCCGTCGTGGAGCTTCGGGCCGCCGCCATGGAAGAGTCCCCCGTCGCGAACGGCGGGAAAATCCGCGGCATCTACGGGGTCGCGCGGGACATCACGGATCGCAAGCAATCCGAGGAGGAGAAGAAGCTGCTCGAGGCGCAGCTTCGCCAGGCGCAGAAAATGGAAGCGATCGGCACGCTGGCCGGCGGAATCGCCCACGACTTCAACAACCTCCTGATGGCCATCCAGGGCAACGCCTCCCTCATGCTCTTTGACCTCAATCAGAATCACGAGCACTTCGAGCGCCTGCGCAACATCGAAAAACTCGTCGAGAGCGGCTCGCGGCTCACGTCGCAGCTTCTGGGATACGCCCGCAAGGGCCGCTACGAGATCCGCCCCATCGACCTCAACGAACTCGTGCAGTACGCCTGCGAAACCTTCAACCGGACGAAAAAGGAAATCCGGATCAAGTTTCAACTCGACGGGCACCTTTTCCCCATCGAAGCCGATACCGGCCAGATCGAGCAGGTCCTGATGAACCTGCTCGTCAACGCAGCAGACGCCATGCGCGGCGGCGGGACCGTCACGATCCGGACGGGAAACACGACCCACGAAGAGATGAAGGGCAAGCTCTACAACCCGAAACCCGGCAAGTATGTGCTGCTTGCGGTGAGCGACACGGGCGTCGGGATGGATGACAAGACGAAAGAGCGGATCTTCGAACCCTTCTTCACGACCAAGGAGATGGGCCGGGGCACGGGCCTGGGACTCGCATCGACCTACGGCATCATCAAGGGTCACGGCGGGTTCATCGACGTGGAATCGCAGCCTGGAAAGGGCGCCACGTTCTCCATCTACCTGCCGTCGTCGGCCAAGAAAGTACCGAAGAGCCACCGGGGCCTCGAGAAAATCCCCCGGGGCCGCGAGACGGTGCTGCTCGTCGACGACGAGGACATGGTCCTCGAAATCGGACGGGCCCTGCTCGAAACCATGGGCTACCATGTCGTCACCGCCAAGGACGGTGACGAGGCCATTGCGCTCTACGAGAACCAGGGCACCGGGATCGATCTCGTCCTGCTGGACATGGTCATGCCGGGCCTGGGGGGCGGGGAGGTCTACGACCGCCTCAAGACCATGAACCCGGACATAAAATGCCTGCTGCTCTCCGGGTACAGCATCGATGGAGAGGCCTCGGAGATCCTGCAGCGGGGCTGCGACGGCTTCATCCAGAAGCCCTTCAAATTGCGCGACCTTTCAAAAAGCATACGAGAGATTCTTCATCGTCCGTGATACCGCGTCACGCGGGGTATAGGGTATCGGGTATCGGGTATCGGGTATCGGGAAGAAACAAGAATTCTTCCTTCGGCCCTGGACCCGGTCCCCTGGCCCCTTTCTTCTGCGTCTTCCCTTTTCCCCCGAAATGTAATATGCAATTTGAAGAAATGCCCTGCGTGTTCGCGGGGCCATTCTGGATGCCGGGAAGTGTTTCATGACCGATAATGGAATGAAGCAGAGGATTGAGAAGGTGGCCGCCCTGATCAACGGCGCGAAGCGCATCGTTGTCTTCACCGGGGCGGGGGTCAGCACGGAGTCGGGCATCCCCGATTTTAGAAGCCCCGGCGGGATCTGGTCCCGTTTCGATCCCGAGGAATTCACGATCTACCGTTTTCTCGCCAGCGCCGAGACGCGCCTGAAGCAGTGGAAGATTCTCATCGGAAGCGGCCTCATCGTCAACGCGAAGCCCAACGGGGCCCATCTTGCCGTAGCCGAACTGGAGAAGCTCGGTAAGCTCGACTGCGTCATCACGCAGAACATCGACAACCTCCACCAGAAGGCAGGCAATTCCCCGGAAAAGGTTTTCGAGCTCCACGGCACCATGAACTACGCCAGATGCCTGGGCTGCCAGCAGCGGTATGCCATGGAGGATCTCCTCGGCCTGATCAAGCTGAAAGACGAGGCCCCCCTGTGCCCCGAGTGCGACGGCATCCTCAAGCCCGATGTGATCTTCTTCGGCGAACAGCTCCCCGCAGATGCGCTGCGGCAGGCCGTTCATCACTCCCGGCAGTCCGATCTGCTCATCGTCGTGGGCTCATCGCTGGTCGTCTACCCGGCGGCCTACATGCCCGTCTATGCCAAGGAATCGGGGGCGGCCGTCGTCATCGTCAACCTTGCCGTGACGGACTTCGATCACCAGGCCGATGTGGTCATTCACGGGAAAGCCGGGGAGGTGATGCCGCTGATCCTGCAGGCGGTCAAACGCAAACTGGGTGTCACCGGCGGGGATGCCGCCTGAGGGAAATCAGCGTCATGTGCCTGTTCTTCTGCGCCTTCGAGATCCACCCGACGTTCCGGCTCATCGTCGCGGCCAACCGCGACGAGTTCTATGACCGACCCTCGCAGCCGGCCTCCTTCTGGCCCGAGTCGCCGGACCTTCTGGCCGGGAAGGACCTGCACGGCGGCGGCACCTGGTTCGGCATCACCCGCTCCGGGCGGATCGCGGCCATCACGAATTACCGCGACCCCCGGTCGCATCGCAATGACGCGCCCTCGCGGGGGCTTCTCCTGACGGACTATCTGCTCGGGTCCGCCGATCCCGCAGGGTATCTCGAAGAGGTCAGGCGGAAGGGAGCAGTTTACAACGGATTCAATCTCATACTCGGGTCGACCCGCGAGCTTTACTACACCTCCAACCGCAAGGGCGGCGTCATCGCCCTCACCCCCGGGCTTTACGGATTGAGCAACCACCTCCTTGACACGCCCTGGCCGAAAGTGGCCCGGGGAAAGGAGGCTTTCGGCGAGCTTCTGTCCCGGGGCGGGGACCCGGACCCCGAAGCCCTTTTCGACATCCTGTCGGATCGCTCCATCGTGGAAGACCGGCTGCTGCCGGACACCGGCATCGGGCTGGACTGGGAACGGACCCTGTCGGCGAGTTTCATCGTGAGCCCCGGCTACGGGACGCGATCGTCCACCCTGCTTTACGTTGACCGGGAGGACCGGGTGACGTTCATCGAGCGCAACTTCAACTCAAAACCCGGCCCGGGTGAAACAATGCGTTTCGAGTTCACCCTGGGCGGGCGCGTCGCGGATTGAGGGAACGTGAAAGGGCTCGTCCAGATCGCAGGGATTCGAAGCCTGGAAGAGGCGGGGTTGCTCCTGCAGGCGGGCGTGGACTGGCTTGGCTTTCCCCTGCGTCTGGAATCGCACCGGGAGGACCTGCCTGCCGAAGAGGTCTCCCGGATCATTGCATCCCTCGGCATCGGCGATCGGGCCGTTTTAATTACCTATCTGGCCGATGCCCCCGCGATCGCCGGCCTGGCTGCCATGCTGGGGTGCCGCCGGGTTCAGCTGCACGGCGACATCACGGCGGGAGAGGTGCGACGGCTGAAGGATTCAGTCCCCGGGATCTGTCTGATCAAGGCGCTTGTCGTGGGGCCGGGTAATCTCGATGATCTGATCCGCATGGCCGGGGACTGTGGGCCCCTGGTCGATGCCTTCATCACGGACACCTGGGACCCGCAAACGGGTGCCCGTGGGGCCACGGGCAAGGCGCACGACTGGGAGGCAAGCCGGCGAATCGTGGAGTCGGCGACCAGGCCCGTCATCCTGGCCGGGGGCCTTACGCCGGAAAACGTGGGCCGCGCCATCATGCAGGTCCGGCCGGCGGGCGTCGATTCCCACACCGGCGTCGAAGCGCCCGACGGGACGAAGGACCCCGCCCTCGTCGGGGCCTTTGTCGGAGAGGCGGNNGCAGGGCCTTCGCCCTGCTGGAAAGGAATCATTTCGGCCGATGAGCGAAGGGACAGGACAATCGGGGCGCGAATACCGGGAACTGCCCCGGGTAGGGGTGGGCGCCATCGTGATCCGCGAGGGCCGCATCCTGCTCGTGAAGCGGGCAAGCTCTCCGGGGAAGGGCTTCTGGGCCATCCCGGGCGGTCTCGTCGAGCTGGGGGAAACGGTTCGCGAAGCGGCCGAGCGGGAACTCCTGGAGGAAACGGGGGTCTCCGTCCGGGCAAAGGAAGCCTTCTGCATTTTCGATTTCATCGACCGGGACCCCGATGGGCAGATCAAGTACCATTACATCATCATCGATTTCGAGGCCGATTACCTGGGCGGCGATCCGAAGGCCGCCGACGATGCGAGCGATGCACGCTGGGTCGCTCCGGATGAGGCAGCGGCGCTGAACCTCTCACCGACGACACGCAAGCTGCTTACACAAATGAAATTCATAGAAGACAGGGTCTAGGGTCTCGGGTATAGGGTATAGAGGGGAAGAAGAGCAAACATTTTATCCTTCTTTCCTGGACCCGATACCCGAGCCCCGATACCCGCTTGAAGAGGAGGTGGACCGATGAAGGTTGTCTGGAGCGAGAAGTTCATAGAGTCCTACACGATGGACCCTGCGGCGGCCTCGGGGCGCATGGAGGCCATACTGGATGTCATCCGGGACAAGGTCACTTTCGTGGAGGCCAGGCCCGCAGGCGAAGAGGACATCGCCGCCTGCCATACGAAGTACCACATCGAGCACATCCGCCAGATCGGCATCTACGAGATCGCGGCCCTTGCCGCCGGCGGCGCCATCCAGGCAGCCGAGATCGGCATGAAGGAGCCCTGTTTCGGCCTGGTCCGGCCCCCCGGCCACCACGCCTCGGCCAACAGCTGCTGGGGCTTCTGCTACTTCAACAACATGGCCATCGCCCTGGAGAAGCTGAAAAAAGACGGCAAGATCAAGAAGGCCCTCGTGCTCGATATCGATCTGCACTTCGGTGACGGGACGGTGAACATCCTCGGGGGCAAGGGATACGTCACCCTCGTGAATCCCTCGACGAATTCCCCCGTGGATTTCCTGCGGCAGGTCGAGAAAGCCCTGGCCGCCGAACCGGTGGATGTGATCGGGATCTCGGCCGGTTTCGACTACGCCCGGGAGGACTGGGGAGGGGTGCTCGGCGAGTCGGACTACACCGACATCGGCAGGATGGTTCGCGAGACGGCCCGCAAAACGAATGCGGGGTTTTTTGCCATCCTCGAGGGAGGCTACAACCACCGCGTCCTCGGCCACAACTGCATGGCCCTGCTGGAGGGGATGCGGGAGGATTGAACGAAAAAAAGAAACGCAAGAGAAGAGATAATCGTCACATTTCCTTCGCGCCTGACGAATCGCGAAGGGTGACTCTCTTCCGATGCGTTCAATCGCCTTTCCGGAGAAAGGACGGTACTGCGCAAGGTTTTCGACCGCGAGAGAGATGCCGAGCGTGCTCCGGATGAACCGTGTCAGCGAACCACTCGCTGCCTTCGATTCCGACCACGGGTCCATCCCAGATCACGGCCGACAAGCCTTGCGACAGAACTGAAGCTATTCACTTGTCGCAATCCACCTGAACAGGGTGACCGGCTTCACCTCCCTTACCCGTCTTTGAGGCTAATCCGGCATTTTGCCTTATTAACCTTTCATTTAATCTACAGGCCCGGTTTCCTTTGTCAAGGGAGGGATACGGGAAACTCTGAAGAAGTGTTTGAGTGTCTGAGTGTTCAAGTGTCTGAGTGAAGAGGGAAAAGAGCTGGTCAAAAGGGCCAGATGCTGGGCGTGCGAAGTTCTGAGGAGTGATGCGTTCGGGTGCCTTTCAGGGCTGTTCAAAAGCGCCTAGCTGCAAGGCTCTCGAAATCCCGAGGACTGAGGCGTACTGTGTCGTACGCCGCAGGGACGAGGGATGAGAGGAACGCCGCAGATGGGCGCTTTTCAACAGCCCTCACTTGCCGATGCAGAAGGTCGAGAAGATCCGGTCCAACACTTCTTCCGTGACCGTCTGTCCCGTCACCTCGCCGAGTGTGCCCAGGGCTTCCCGGAGGTCGAAGGCGACAAACTCCGGCGAGAGGCCTCCGGAGAGTCCCTGCTCGGCCGTTCTCAGCGATGTGTAGGCGCGCTCCAGGGCTACCCTGTGACGCAGGTTCGTGAGAACCGTGTCGGAGCGACACTCGCCGGTCGAGCGCCTGATCGCGTCGTGGACGGCATGGCGAAGGGCATCGAGGCCTTCCCCCGTCTTTGCCGAGATCGGCAGAATCTCCCGGCCGGAAAGTTCCTCCGGAAGAGTGCTTCCGTCAAGAACCCGTGTCAGGTCGCACTTGTTGATCGCCACGACGAGGCTGCGGCCCCGGTTCGCCTCGACGATGCTGCGGTCCTCGCCGGTGAAGGGGCTGCTGCCGTCGAGCACGATGACGACCACGTCGGCGGCGGCGGCCTGCTGCCATACGAGGTTCATGCCTTCCTTCTCGACGGGGTCATGCGTCTCCCGGATTCCCGCCGTGTCGACGAATCTGACCGGGATCCCCCGGATGCAGACGCTCTCTTCGATGAAGTCCCGCGTCGTGCCGGCATGGGGCGTCACGATGGCGCGCTTTTCGCCCAGAAGGCGGTTGAAGAGACTCGATTTTCCCACGTTGGCCTTGCCCGTGATGACGACCCGCGCACCGTCCCGCACGACCCTGCCCTCGCCGTAGCTTGCCGTCAGCTCTTCGATCCGGGCAGTGATGCCGCGGAGTTGATCCAGCAGTCCTTCCCTCGAGGCCGTTTCGATTTCGTCCTCCTCCTGAAAGTCGATCTCTGCCTCGAGAAGGGTGAGGATGTCGAGAACGGATGCGCGCAGCTCGCCGATTGCCCTCGACAGGCCGCCGCCAAGATGGCCGATGGCAAGATCGAGCCCCCGTGCGGTGCGTGCCGATATCATCTCCTGGACGGCTTCGGCCTGGGCGAGATCGATCCGGCCGTTGAGGAAGGCCCGGCGCGTGAACTCCCCCGGCCCGGCGGGGCGTGCCCCTGCACGCAGGACGGCCTGCAGCACCTCCTCGCAGATGAGGGGGCCTCCGTGGCAGTGGATTTCCAGGGTATCTTCGCCGCTGAAGGAATGGGGTGCGCGCAGAAAGGCGACGAGGACCTCGTCGAGGATGCGCCCCGTAGAGGGGCAGAGGATCTCTCCGTGGTAGAGCCGGTGGGACCGGAAGGCCTCCGGCGCGTTCCGGGGCCGGAAGAGGGTGTGCCCGATCCGTTCGGCATCGGGGCCGCTTGCCCGAATGATCCCGATGCCGCCCGTGCCGGGCGGCGTGGCAATCGCAGCTATGGTGTCTGCCTGGATCACCGCGGTGGTCTTGGGCCGTGGGGGCCGCTTCTCCTGCCGGGCCGGACGATGATCTTGCGATTGTGGCCCTCACCGCGGCTCTTCGTGACGACGGTGTCGTCGTTCTGCAGGGTGAGGTGGATGATGCGCCTTTCGCGAGCGGTCATGTTGCCCAGCGTGACGGGTTTCTTGGTCTTCCTGACTTTCTGGCTTACCTTTTCGGCCAGCGACACAAGGGCCTCCTCGCGCTTCTTGCGGTAGTCCTCCGTGTCGACGATGACCTGTTTCTTCTCCCGGCCCTGCTTGCTGAGAATCTTGTTGACGACGTACTGGAGGGCATCGAGGGTCTGCCCCCTCTTGCCGATGAGAAGCCCCTCGTCGGCTCCCTGCAGGGTCAGGCTGATGGCTTCGGGCGTGTCCTCCACCGTCACCTGAGCCTCGATCCCCATGAGGGCGAGGATCGCCAGGAGGGTTTCCTTCGCCGTCGCCAGGGTTTCCGGCGATGATGCCACCGGTTCCGGGCGCGGCTCGCGCGGAGCCTGGTTTTCCCTGTGTTCCCTCAGCGGGCGGGCCTCCCGCGGTTCGCGGTGTTCCCGATGCTCCCGGTTTTCGCGGGACGGACGGGGCTCTCTCGGCGGGCGTTGGTCCCTCTGCTCTCTCGGCGCCCGGTTCTCACGGGGCGGACGATGTTCGCGCTGTTCCCGGTTTTCGCGGGGCGGACGGGGCTCGCGCTGTTCCCGTTGTTCCCGGGGCGGATGCTGTTCGCGCTGCTCGCCGTGCTCCCGCATCTCCGGGGGCGGCTTTGGCGCAGCGGGTGCTTCCGGCGCCCTTTCCTTTTTTTCCGGGGGCAGATCGAAGCTCATGTCCAGGCTCAGAAGGCTTGCCTTGACCTTTGCCTTTTTCGAGCCCACGAGGCCGAGGAAGCCCGAGGACCCCTCGGTGAGGATTTCGATATTCAGTTTCTCCCGGGGAACGTTGAATTCCCTGCATGCCTTGTCGATCGCTTCATCGATGGTCTTTCCTTCGATTTCGAGGACCTTCATGTTTCAGCACCTCACGCGGTGGGAGCCTTGTTGATATAGTACTGCTGGCCGATGCTCAGGATGTTGTTGAAGAGCCAGTAGATCACGAGACCCGAGGGGAAGTTGAGAAAGAGGAACGTGAAGACGACGGGCATCAGCAGCATCATCTTCTGCTGCATGGGGTCTCCCATGGGCGGCGACATCTTCTGCTGGATCAGCATGGTCGCCCCCATGATGATGGGCGTGATGTAGTAGGGGTCCTTGGCCGAGAGATCCTGGACCCACCAGATCCAGGGAGCGTGGCGAAGCTCGATGGCGTAGGAGAGCAGCTGGTAGAGCGCGATGAAGACGGGGATCTGGATGACCACCGGGAGGCACCCGCCCAGCGGGTTGATCTTGTGCGACTTGTAGAGCTCCATGACGGCCGCATTCATCTTCTGCTTGTCGTCCTTGTAGCGCTCCTTGATCTCCGTGAGCTTGGGCTGGACCTTCTGCATCTCCTTCATGGACTTGTAGCTCTTGTTGCCCAGGGGCCAGAAGATGATCTTGATCAGGATGGTCAGAATAATGATGGCGATACCGTAATTGTGAACGTACTTATACAGAAACTTGAGAGCAACCAGAAGCGGCATGGCGAGCCACTTCAGCCAGTCTCCAAAGTCAATGGCGTTTTCAAGCCCCACCCCCTGGGCATTCAGAAGATCATGATCCTTGGGACCGAGATATATGGTATAACCGAAAACGCCGGTTTGTCCGGGAGGGATAAGACTCTGCGGCCCCTTCAGGCTCACGGACACCATGTTTCCCGCATCTCTGGACAGAGAGAGGCTGGTCAGCGTCGGATTTTGGGAGATCATGGATGCGATGAAGTATTTGCTCTCAAAAGCTCCCCAGGCGACATCAGGGCCGAGGAGCTTGACAGATTCTAATTTCTTGACTTCATGACGATCGATACTCTTTGAGATGAAGGAGACGGGTCCTTCGTGGGAGTAACTGTCCGTTTCCAGCTTGGGATCGACAAACTGATGCCAGCTCAAAAGGGGGCTCTGATTGATGGAATATCCGGCAAGATTATAAATTTTAACCTCAAGGTCAACGGCATATTTTTCCGGAGAAAAGGTAAATATTTTCTCCATTTTCATCGAATTGGGATATGAAATGGTGAGGGTCAATCGTCGGCTGTCCTGGCTGTTGGTCAGGTCAATGGCCCTTGCGTCTGACGAAAACAGGCTGTCGGGGGTGATGTTGATATTCGATTCCGGGAAAGTAACGGTCAGCGGACGGGGCATGCCATCCAGGACATGAACCAGTTCAATGGCGTCGGAATCCTGGGCGAGTGTTTGCCTGTAATGCTTTAGTTTGTAAGATTTGAGCGTCCCCCCCTTGGTCGTTAAAACGGCTGAATAAAGGGGGGTTTCGACGGTGATGTCTTTTTCAATTCCTGTGATGGCCTGGGATAAAACGGTTCCTGACGGGGCGGGTTTTACCGGTGCGGCGACGGTTCCTTTTTCGACTTTCTGCGCCTCGACTACCGTCTCCTGCTGAACGGCCTCCGGTTGTTTTTTAGCCGTTTTTGGTCCGAAAAATATCTGCCATGCAAAAAGGACAATCAATGATAGGACTACGGCAAGAAACGCCTTTCGGTCCATTAAATACCTCCCTGTTTTTCCGTCTCGAATTATTTGACGGGATCATATCCGCCGGGATGAAAGGGGTGACACCGCAATAACCTCATCGCGCTGAGAAAAAGACCTTTGAATGGACCGTGTTCCCTGATGGCGATGATGGCGTACTCGGAACATGACGGATGAAAACGGCAGCAGGGAATAAAAAGGGGGGATATGCCTATCTGATAAAATCGGACGAACAGGATGAAAACTTTTCCCAGTATGCGCGTCAACATGTTATCAGGCATCTGATTGTTTTATTAAGAGACTTTCCAATTCCCGGCATACATCCTGGTAGGATAGGGCATGTGCATCTTTTCTCGCAATGATGACGATATCTTGAGAGGATGAAAACCTTGTTTTGTTCAATCTGAAAAATTCTCTTAAAAGACGTTTTATTCTGTTTCTTTGAACAGCGCTCCCGACCTTTTTTGTGACTGTTATTCCCAGTCTGCTGTTTCCCACCTGGTTCCGGCATGCGATGGTGGTGAAATGTCTTGAATAGCTCCGCACCCCTTGATCGTATATAGTCAAATAATCTCTTCTTTTATAAATTCGCTCATGTCTGCCAAAGGATTGTTTTTCCATGGCTTCCCTGTTTCAGGGCTATACGGCCAGCCTTTTTCTGCCCTTGGCTCGCCTCCTGCTAAGGACTAATCTCCCGCCCCTGGTGGACATTCTGACGAGAAAGCCGTGGGTTCTTTTCCTTTTCGTATTGCTGAAATTTGTCAGGTTCTTTTTCATTTTTGGACCCCGGTTAATTTAATAAGGGCACTCTTTAACCATAACCCTGTCCGTTTGTCAAGGCTTAATTGGCAGCCGGTTCAATCCATACTTGCGCATGGCGGCTAATGAATTTGCCGTCAAAAAAGGGCAAAGTGTCACGGGTTTCAATCCACGCCTCCGCGCGGGAGGCAACCGTTAATATCCCTACATGCCGAGAAGATAAAGGCGGTTCATCCCCACGCCTGTGGGGACACTACGACACGCACGCTCAAATACAGATATGAAACGCAGGTGAATTTTTGCCAGACCAATGCAGAGGGAAACGCAAGTCATGACTAATATGCGCGGCTGTTCGGAATCGTCAGGGAGCGATTCGGCCTGGATTTTATCCCGAACTATTCCGAGGAGGCAGGTCGCATGTCGTTAATCGTCTCCGCCAATCGCTTCAATATCGGCTAAATCTTTTTTTCTGTTTATTGCACGCTTATTTGCGATAAACTGTTTGCGGCCGATATAATAGACTGACATGTCGCCGAATTTTCCTGGCTCTCTACCTGAAAATGCTTCTTCCCAGGTTACGCCTGTCAATGATGTCATGATGTCGATTCGCACAGGTGGAACGCCTAATTGTACAACCTTGTCGGGTGTATCGAAATCTGAAATGGTCAACCCGGCGGACTTGAATCCAAAGGCGTCGAGGGCTGAGACGATGCGTGACGCATTGGCAGCATCGGGCTTTACATAGACATCCATGTCGCCGGTATAGCGAGGCGCTCCATAAAAAGCGAGGGCATATCCGCCAACAATCATGAATTCAACGTTGTGTGCGTCGAATAACTCGAACAGATCTTTGAAGTCTTGCTGCACTTCCATGTCGCTGTCTCCGTAACAATTCCACGGCGGATACCCGTTCCTCCGCCGATCTGCTTAACCAGTAATCAAGGTCAGTCTTGGCGGAAGATGCATTTTTTAAATCGAGCCTGGTCACAACTTTTTCAATCATATCTTCAATCCTTTTCCCTTCCGTGTAAAGGAGACGAGTCAAACGTCGTGTCTATGTGAATGCCTCCTGTGCACAGGAGGCGTCCATCTTAAGGCGGGGCAAAATCTATGTCTGGAAAGACGATTGCCGTTATCTGTATAATACAAAATATCTTAAATAAATCAATTATTAAAATGAAAGAGGAAGCCGTTGTCGATGCGTCGGGAAGCTCCTCGGCAGTAGAAAAGCGACGGCGCAGTTCATGCGGGAATTGTGCGCCACGCATCTTTCAAGCAGCCTTGTGCCTGCATGAGGAAGGTCATGTAATCGATTTCAAGGGCGATCATCTCCTGGTCCTGGTCGGCATTTCGGAGCCACTCCGAGAGCCAGGCGAACCGGATGGCGACGATATATTCAAAGAGATATTGAAGGCTCAGAGGGGCGTAAACGTTCTCCAGTCCGCGGAGGAGTTCCTGAATGAAGGGTCCCGTCAGGGCGGCGGGGTCTTCCATGCCGATGCACCCCATTAGGAGGGCTAAATCGTAGATCTCTGCCTTGTAACCGGAAAATTCCCAGTCGATAACGGACAGGATAGAATCCTTCGACCAGATGATATTCAGGGGATGATAATCACCGTGACAGAAGCCGATGGGAAGCCGGTTGTGGGCGGCGAAAAATTCCCCGTCGAGACATTCAATGACCGGTGCAATTTCAGGAAGCAGTTCTTTATCGTGCTTTTCAATACGCTTCAGAAGATCGGCGATAAACGCGGTGATGGAAAAGAGGTTTCTGCCGTCGTCCAGAATGATGCCGTGAGAGCGTTCTTTCAATTCAATCAGGAACGCCGCCATTGTCCGTCCTCTCCAACCGTCGTGGACGTATGCCGGTCTTTCCAGAGAAACGCCCTCGATATAGGGCTTGAGAATCCAGAAATGATTTTCGTGCCTCGTGATATAAAATTTTGAGGTGTTCATGAGGTAGGGATGAACTGCCTCCAGGCCTTCGTGAGAAAGGACGGAGAGAGTTTCTGCGATCTCTCCTTTGCGGGCGATGTTTTGCGGGGAGATTTTTTCCAGGATAAAAAGACATTTCCGGTCATCCTCGATGACCATGCGGGAAAGACATCTTTCCGGTGAGCCGGAGATGGTGAGATCGTCGCGCATGTTTTTGAACGTCAGATCCCAGCTTTGTATCAAAGAATTTAACGTTTCGGTGAGTGTATTCATATGTGATGATGGCCTCCCACACTCTTTACGCACCATAAAGGAAAGAATGACTCAAATCCAGCGATAAACGCAGTCATGGCGAGTGAAATCAGACAATCCCGGTTCTCAAGAAAAGATTGCCACACACCCTTCGAGTGCCTGCAATGACAGGAACACGGGTGCCGTATGAAATTTCCCTGTTGCGGGAATAGAAGAAATCGGCGTATGATCTGCGATAATTTTTTACTGTCATGTCGGAATAAAGGGATTTCATGAATCCATTCAGGATTGTGACCGAATTCGAGCCGAAGGGGGATCAGACGAAGGCCATTGCGGAACTGGTCGATGGCGTCCATCAGGGGGATGATCATCAGGTTCTTCTCGGCGTGACCGGTTCAGGCAAGACGTTCACCATCGCCAACGTCATTCAGGCTGTTCAACGGCCCGCCCTGGTGATTGCCCACAACCGGACCTTGGCGGCCCAGCTTTACGGGGAATTCAAGACCCTGTTTCCCGACAACGCCGTGGAATATTTTGTCAGTTACTATGACTACTACCAGCCCGAAGCCTAC
>DIFQ01000082.1 GCA_002419215.1 Syntrophaceae bacterium UBA5744 | reverse complement strand
GTTTCAGGTGGATCCGCGTCTGCGACGAGGGGTTGCCTGCGATCTCCTCCGGGGTCCCCGCGGCCACCAGATGGCCGCCGGCCTCGCCGCCCTCGGGCCCGAGGTCGATGACGCGGTCGGCGCACTTGATCACCTCGGGGTTGTGCTCAATGACAACGACGCTGTTCCCGGACTCGATCAGGTTCTCGAAGGCCGCAAGNNGTCGCGGGGGTGCAGGCCCACGGTGGGCTCGTCGAAGATGAAGAGCGAATCCCGGACCTTTTCCAGCCCGAGGTGACGCGCGAGCTTGATCCGCTGGGCCTCCCCGCCGGAGAGCGTGTTGACGGGCTGGCCGAGCCGCAGGTAGCCCAGCCCCACGTCGACGAGCGGCAGAAGGGCTTTCTTCACCTTCTTCTGCCCGTCGAAGAAGACCATCGCCTCCCCCGCCGTCATCTCGAGGATGTCCTGGATGCTTTTCCCCCGGTGGCGGATCTCGAGGACCTCGTCCTTGAAGCGCCTGCCGTTGCATTGCGGGCACGGCAGGTAGACGTCCGAGAGGAACTGCATCTCCACTTTCTCGAACCCCTCGCCCTCGCAGGTCTCGCAGCGGCCGCCCGCCGTGTTGAAGGAGAAGGTCGACGCCGTGAATCCCTTCTCCCTTGCGTCCGGCTCGGAGGCGAAGAGCGCCCGGATGGTGTCATAGGCCTTGAGGTACGTGAGCGGGGTTGCACGCGGCGTTTTCCCGATGGGGCGCTGGTCCACGAGGATGACGTCCTTCACCCGGTCGCCCCCCTCGATCGATTCGTGTCTGCCCGGGCGCTCTTCGACTCCGCCCAGTTGCCGCCGCAGGGCCCTGTACAGGATGTCCACTCCGAGCGTGCTCTTGCCGGACCCCGAGACGCCGGTGATTGCCGTCAAGACGCCGAGGGGGATGGCGGCGGCGATTCCCTTCAGGTTGTTCTCGGCAGCCCCGCGGACGGTCACATACGCCCGGGGCTTTCGCCTCTGCGCGGGCACGGGGATCCGGAACGCGCCGGTCAGGTAGCTTCCCGTCGGCGAATCCTTTGCGTCCATGAGGCCCTTCAGCGACCCGCTGTAGAGCAGCTCGCCGCCCTTCTCCCCCGCTCCCGGCCCCAGGTCGACGATGTGGTCGGCCCCGGCCATGATCTCGGGGTCGTGCTCGACGACGACAACGGTGTTGCCCTGGTCCCTCAGGGCTTGCAGGATGCGAAGGAGCCGCCCGCTGTCGCGGGGGTGCAGGCCCACGGTGGGCTCGTCCAGGACAAAGAGCGTGTTCACCAGGGAGGACCCCAGGGCCTTCGTGAGGCTCACCCGCTCGACCTCGCCGCCCGAGAGCGTTCTCGACTGTCGCTCGAGGGTGAGGTAACCCAGTCCCACGTCGATCAGGTAGTGAAGGCGTTTCCCGACCTCGGACACGAGCAGTGCCGCGGCCTCGTCCAGCGTGCCTGATGCCAGGCCGTCGACAAAGCGCGAGGCAGCCTCGACGGTCATCCCGTAGAGCTCGGCGACGTTCTTCCCGTCGATCTTCCAGAGCAGGACGTCTTCCTGGAATCGGGTCCCGCGGCAGGCCGGGCAGCCGTGGTAGCCCCGGTAGCGGGCCAGGAACACCCGGACGTGGAGCTTGTAGCGCTTCGTCTCGAGCCACTGGAAAAAGCCCCGTATGCCGTAAAAGCTGTCGTCCCCCTCGACGACGAGCCGCTTCTGCTCCTCCGAAAGCTCCCGCCAGGGGGTCGTCACGGGGATGCGGCGGCGCCTGCAGAAATCGAGGAGGTCTTCGAACTCCGCCTTTGCGATCCCCGCCCAGGGCTTGACGGCGCCGTCGCGGATCGATTTGCCCGGGTCGGGGACGACGAGATCCATGTCCACGTCGATGATGCGCCCGAACCCGCGGCAGGTCGGGCAGGCGCCGGCCGGGGAGTTGAAGGAAAATGAATTCGCCGTGGGCTGCCGGTAGGAGATGTCGCAGGTTGGGCAATGCAGGGCCGAGCTGAACCGCTGCGTCCTTGCCCCCGTGTGCACGTCCATCCTGCCCTGCCCGGCTCTCAGGGCCATCTCGAGGGAGTCGACGATCCGCTTCCGCTCTTCCCTCCGGAAAACCAGGCGGTCGGCCACGATGTCCCAGGCGGCCTCTCCGCCCGCCTCTTCCAGCGGGCGCACTTCGCCGTCCTTCCAGATCCGGTCGTAGCCGGAGCGCAGCAGCTTCTTTTGCCGTTCGGCGGCATCGCCGTTGACGGGCGCCGGAAAGGTCAGGACAACCGTGGCGCCCTCGGGCAGGGCCTCGAGCGTCCCGAAGATGGACTGGGCCGTGTCTTTTTTTACCGGGTTCGAGCAGCCGCGGCAGTTCAGGGTCGCCATCCTCGCGTAGAGGAGCTTTGCATAATCGGTGATCTCCGTCATGGTCCCCACGGTGGAGCGCGAGGTCCTGACGGGGTCGCCCTGCTCGATGGCAAGTGCCGGCGGGATTCCCTCGATGCCCTCGACGCGGGGGCGGTTCATGCGGTCGAGGAACTGGCGGGCGTAGGGGGAGAAAGTCTCGACGTAGCGGCGCTGGCCTTCGGCGTAAAGCGTGTCGAAGGCAAGGGACGACTTTCCTGCGCCGCTCACACCGGTGATGACGGTGAGGCTGCCAAGGGGGATATCGAGATCGAAGCCTTTGAGGTTATGCTGCCGGACCCCTCGGATCCGGATACAATTCAACGCCATGATGGCCTATTTTAACCATCGAATGCCGAAAGGCAACAGGTCTTTTCCGGGTTGCCACACCCTGTACCCCCTGCTGCATGTGACGGTTGATTAATTTTACGCGAGCGGCTATAAGACGCTAACCGACATTCGGGGGGACGAGATGACACGGGTGTTCATTCACGGGCTGGAAAGCAGCAGCCAGGGCGTAAAGGGGGTCTTCTTCCGGGAGCGCTTTCCCGACATGATCATCGAGGATTTCAGCGGCCCCCTCGAAGAGCGGATGGAAAAGCTCAACGGGCTTCTGGCAGGCCGGGAGGATCTGACCCTCGTGGGCTCGAGCTTCGGGGGCCTGATGGCCGCCATCTATGCCTGCGAGAACGAAAAGCGGGTCGGAAGGGTCATCCTTCTCGCTCCTGCCCTCCACGTTCCGGACTTCGGACGTTACCGGGGCACAAGGGTAAACATGCCCGTGTCGCTTTATCACGGGCGGAACGACGACGTGGTGCCGCCGGCTGCCGTGAAGGCCATCGCGCAGGAAGTGTTCAAAAACCTGGATTACCACCTTGTCGACGACGACCACTCGCTGCACGTCACATTCCCCCTGATGGACTGGAAGGCCCTCATCTGAGCCCCGGGCGGCCCGGATGCGGGAGAAGCTCCTTGACAAAGGCAGGGGGATCACTTAGGTTGTGAAAAAGTAACAGGAATCGGGCTATGACAGAAACGGTAACCAAAAAAGTCGTCATCCGCTACAGTGCGGACATCGTCGATCAGCCGATCGCGTGCAAGCTCGCCAAGACATACGATCTGGATTTCAACATCCTCAAGGCGCGCATCTTTCCCCGCCGTGAAGGCGTCATGGTTTTGGAGTTGAGCGGCACGAAAGAGAATTTCGACGCCGGGGTGCGGTTCATGAAAGAAAAGGGGCTCCGCGTGGAACCCCTTTCGAAAAGCGTAACCCAGAATACCGACAAGTGCGTTCACTGCGGGGCCTGTGTCGCCTTCTGCCCCACCGAGGCCCTTCACATTGACCCGAAGACGTCGAAAATCATCTTTGACCCGGAACGCTGCAACGGCTGCGAGTTCTGCGTGACGGCCTGTCCGGCCAGGGCCATGGCCATCGACCTCTTTTAAGAAGTGTCTAAGTGCTTGAGTGTCTGAGTGCTTGAGTGAAGACTTGTTCGTTTGTCATTGCGAGCAACAAACCCCGTCTTCGTCCGGGGTTATCGATGGAAG
>DIFQ01000008.1:2081-2842 GCA_002419215.1 Syntrophaceae bacterium UBA5744 | reverse complement strand
TCGGCAAAACGGAATGCTTGCTGCCCGGTCGCCTGGAGCCGCGTCACGGACGATCTCGTCAGCTCCGTTCAGGGGCTGGGATTCATTCCCGTTGATGAACGGGTTGAGAAAAGAAGCCGTGCAGCACAGAGGCGCAGATTGAGGCTGCATGACATACGGAAAAACCCCGGGTAAAAGACCCCCGAGGCCTATGAATCCGCCCTCATCGATAACGTAGTGTGCCGATCTGTTCTTTATCTCTGTCCACAAGGGTTTTCAGACGCGAATCCCCCGCCGGCTCCCTCCCGCGGGGGGTTCTTTTCTAAGGCCCCCGGGTACGAACCCCCGGGGGCCTTTCCACAATGAGCCGTTAGTCCTTGCCGGCTTTGCGCCAAAGGGTCATCTTCTCCGCCTCCTTGATCAGCCCGTCCCGGAGGTCGGGGTGGGCGACGTTGATCAGCGCCTCGGTGCGCTGCCTGATCCAGGAATCGCGCACAGCTATCACATCGGGGCAAGAAAGCAATCCTGACTCAGGCGGGCAGCCCATAATCGTCGCGTGGCGGAACATCCATGATTATACTCGCAGAAGAGGAGTTGTAAGTCTGAATCGAGCGCGTGCGGGTTTTTGGGATGACGCCCGGTCCGAGTGAAAAAAGAGAATGGAGCCGGACACACGAATGCCCCTCCATAGCGAAATCTGCCAATGGACGGGAAGAGGGGAATGTCAAGCGATCAGGGATGTAGGGGCATGCAGGCCGGCTACTCCACGACGAGGATGCAGT
>DIFQ01000008.1:1296-2060 GCA_002419215.1 Syntrophaceae bacterium UBA5744 | reverse complement strand
TCATCGGTCCAGATGCCGTCGACGACGAACCGGTACTCGTATTCCCCGGGAGCGAGGAAGAAGGTGACTTTCCAGTTGCCGTCCTCCTCTCGTTTCAGGGGCCGGGTTGAGGGGTCCCAGTTGTTGAACGTGCCGGCCACGGCTACCTCACGGGCGTGGGGTGCGTGGACGGTGAAGTTGACCCGTTTTTTCCCGACGTTGTGTGCCGACGCGCCACTTCTGCCGCTACGGGTGCGTGCCATGTAAAACACCTCCTTCACCGCATCTATGATAATTGTGCGGGGCAAAAACTTCAACAGTTTTTGAACCAGACGTTGCAACCCGATGGGTTATGCCGTAATTTACGGGTTGCCGGGAAAGAGCAAATCAGGTTAAATAACAAGGCGATGCTGGCTTTCTGCTGTCAGGCCGGCACGACATCCGCCGAAAGGAGATGCCCATGACAGACACAACACGCCGAAATGTGGAGGCTGCCTTCGTGGGGGAAGCCAAGGCCTACTTCCGGCTTCTGGCCTTTGCCGAGAAGGCTCAAGAGGAGGGGTATCCCCAGGTCGCACGGCTATTCCGCTCCGTCGCTGCAGCCGAGGCCGTCCATGCAAAGAGCCATTTCGAACTGCTCGAAAAAGTCCGTTCAACGGAAGAAAACCTGAAGCTGTCCTTCGAAAAAGAGACCTTCGTCAACGAGGTTGCCTACCCGGCCTTTCTGAAACAGGCATGGGCCGACGAGGACAAGCTCTCCATCTGGTACTTCACGAAGGCCCGCA
>DIFQ01000008.1:785-1246 GCA_002419215.1 Syntrophaceae bacterium UBA5744 | reverse complement strand
TCGTCTGCTCCTACTGCGGATGGGTCGAGACCATGACGCAGCCCGAAAAGTGTCCGAACTGCGGCCGGGCAGCTGAGCTCTACAACGAAATAAAATGAACGGACGGGGTTAACTTCAGATATACTTTACCGATCGGGTAAAAAAGTTCCCCAAGCAGTTGCGGAAAGCGCCGGCGGTGCTTACATTGCATGACGAAACAAACGAAAAAGACGAAATGAACGAAACGAACGAGATTTCCGGAGGTGTTATGTCGACAAATCGTTGGGTAATGAGAGGGCTCATGCTCTTCACACTGTTTTTCTTTCTTTGTTTCCTGATTCCCGATGACGCATTTGCCCGGGCGGGAGGCGGACGCTCCTCATCGGGGAGCCGGGGTTCGAGGACATACTCGGCACCCGCCAGCCCGACATCCCCCTCCCCGACATCGCCGTCACGGTCGGTCACGTCCCCGACCCCCACGG
>DIFQ01000008.1:0-714 GCA_002419215.1 Syntrophaceae bacterium UBA5744 | reverse complement strand
TCCGGAGCCTCGGATTCGGCGCCCCTGGTGAAGGGGGTATGGGGGGAGGGATAGGGCTCTTCGAGATCATCCTGATCGGCGGTATCCTCTACTTCATCTACCGGTTCCTGAAGCGCCGCCGCGAGGAAGCGACGGCGGGGGCAGCCTATCAGGGGGGCCAGTTCGCGGGGACGGCAACGCCTCCTTCCCAGCCGGCCTACGTCCCGTCAGCCGGGAGCGCTTCCGCAGATGACATCCAGCAGGGGCTTTCGCACGTCCGCCAGATGGACGCGGGGTTTGACGAAAAAGCCTTCACCGATGGCTGCACCGACGTGTTTTTCCAGATCCAGGGGGCCTGGGCGAATCGCGACATGTCCACCGCAAAGAACGTCCTGACCGACGAAATGTACGGTATCCTCTCGGAAGACGCCCGGAAGCTGAAGGCGGAAAAGAAGTTCAACCGTCTGGACAACATCGCCGTGCGGACCGTTGACATCGCCGAGGTCTGGCAGGAGTCGGGGCAGNNCCAACCTGCTGGATTACACGATCGATGAGTCGACGAAGCAGGTTCTGTCGGGAAGCAGAACGGAGCCTGTGAAATTCCAGGAGTATTGGACCTTCACGCGCCCTGTCGGGAAAAACACCTGGAAGCTCTCGGCCATCCAGCAGGGACAATGAAGAAGTGGCCAGTGGCTAGTGACCGGTGACCAGTGAAGAAAGGAAAGGGCCGTTGCG
>DIFQ01000146.1 GCA_002419215.1 Syntrophaceae bacterium UBA5744 | reverse complement strand
GCCGTGGGCCAGCTGCAGGACGATCCGGCCGCCCTTGCCGTGGACGGCCTCGGCCATCCGGGCAAGTCCGGCGATGCAGTCGTCGCGGTCGACGCCCAGCTGGCCCCGCAACGCAAACCCCTCGGGCCGGACATGGGCGTGGCTGGAGATGATGAGCCCCACACCGCCCTCGGCAAGCTCGCCCATGAGCCTGACGAGTTCGTCGGTGCAGCCGCCATCGGGCGCCGCGAGGCCTTCCCAGGTCGCGGAGCGGATGAAGCGGTTGGGAATGCTCAGGGCTCCAATTCTTGCGGCCTGAAAAAGAACGGAATCACTCATGCCTGCCCCTTTCCGTTGAAGACACGGGATCTCCTGTTGACAAGGCCTCCGTCACCCGATATGGGGAGACAAGGCTTCCGTCGGTGACTCTCACAGAAATCTTTCCTATCCCATTGGGGGGGCGGCCGTCAAGAAGTGCAGCTCCGGAACTATCTTTTCATCCGAGGAGGAGCGGACATGGACTTTCAGAGCATCACGTACGAAAAAGAGGGCGACCTTGGAATCGTGACTCTCAACCGTCCGGGAAGGCAAAATGCCCTGTCCATTGCCCTGCTCGAGGAGATGAACCGATTGCTTGCGGGCATCGCCCAAAGCCGCGAGGTGAAGGTGCTCATCGTCAGGGCCGCCGGAAAGAACTTCTGCGCCGGGCACGATCTCACCGATCTGGCGGGCAAGGACATCACCGTGTGCAACACGATGTTCTCGATCTGCGCGGAGATGATGCTGCGGCTCCAGCGCATCCCCCAGCCCGTGATCGCGCAGGTCCACGGGGTCGCCACGGCGGCGGGCTGCCAGCTCGTGGCGGCTTGCGACCTCGCCGTTGCCGAGGAGGGGGCCCGGTTCGGCACACCCGGTGTCAACCTCGGCGTCTTCTGTTCCACACCGGCCGTGTCGATCGTCCGGGCCGTGGGCCGCAAGCGGGCCCTGGAGATGCTCTTCACGGCCAGGCTGATCGGCGCCCGCGAGGCGGAGCAGTGGGGCCTCGTCAACCGGGTGGTCCCTGCGGACAGGCTCGAGGCGGAGACCCTGGAGCTGGCCCGGCACATTGCGAAGGCGAGCCTCTCGTGCCTGGCCATCGGCAAGCAGGCTTTCTACTCCCAGGTCAACCTGCCGGACCCGGCAGCGTACGATCTGGCCTCGAACGTCATCGTGAACAACTTCTTCACGGAGGATGGAAAGGAAGGGGTGGCGGCGTTTCTGGAAAAACGCAAGCCCGTCTGGAAAGACCAATGAAGAAAGGGTATCGGGTATAGGGTATCGGGTATAGGGTAAAAACATAAGAAAGCCCAGGCGCGGATTGCCTGGGCAATTCACAAAGGTATCGAGTAAATGTCCGGTACGGGGCGGATCAAGAATCGAAATTACAAAGTCGACCGTGCACGGAAACTGCTGGGCATCCCCGGGCAGGCGACGGCCGAGGAGGCAAGGAAGCAATACAGGGAGCTGGCCAAGCAGTGTCATCCCGACGTCAACCCCGGTGAAGAAGCCCATGTCCGGATGCAGGAGATCAACGAGGCCTACGCGCTATTGCTGAAGGAAGAATTCGGCGTCCTCGACCCCTGGGACGAATACGACCGGTGGTGGTGGCGGCAGTTCGGCAACGATCCCATCTGGGGGAACCATTTCCCGGAAAGCGAAGGGCGAGATACGCCGCCCAGGAGGCGGAGAAACAGGCTGGAAGAAAAATAAGAAAACGCCGACTTCCTGGAAGTCGGCGTTTTTGTTTGCCCGTTTTTTAAACCGGCGGCCTCACGCCGTGCGTTTCGTCGAATCGATGTACTCGACGATCTTCTCGGCGAGTTTCTTCACCGTGTACTCGAAGCGGTCCTCGTCGGTCTCCAGCAGCGTGAGCCGGAAGCCCAGGAGCGGCGTGAAAAATGACGTGAGAGGAACGACGCAGATGCCCGTCGAGCCGAGCAGATAGTAGACGAAGCGCTTGTCGAGCTCGATGTTGTCGGAGGTGATCTTGTCGATGAACTGCCTGATCCCCGAGTGCTCGATGGGCAGTGTCTGCTTGTTGTTCAGCACGGCCTCGTTGAAGACAACGGTCATGTAGAAGGCGCCGTCGGTGCGGTTCACGACAATGTAGGGCACGTTCTTCAAGATGTTGAAGGCCATGTTCGAGAGCTTCTCGTAGCGACGGATCCGGGTGTTCAGGTATTTTTCGTACTCCGGGTGGGTCATGACCTTCGGGATCGACATCTGGGGAAGAGTGGTCGAGCACACCTCGGACATCTTCTGCTGGAGGATGGCGTTGGTGTAGCGCTGGAACGTTTCGTCCTTTTCGGCATTGTAGAACTCGAGCCAGCCGCAGCGGGCACCCGGCCAGGGAAACTCCTTGGAGATGCCCTTCATGCTCATGGCCGGGACATCCTCGACGATATCGGAGAGCGGGCAGGCGATCTTGCCGTTGTAGACCATGTTGATGTAGGTCTCGTCGAAGACGAGAAAGAGATCGTTCTCCTTGGCGATGCGGACGATCCGCTTGAGCGTTTCCTCGTGATAGACAAAACCCGTGGGGTTGTCGGGGTTGATGACGAGAATCCCCACGATGGCCTTGTGGTTCTTCACCTTCATCTCCAGCTCGTTCATGTCCGGATGCCACTTGTGATAGGGGTTCATCCGGTAGGTGTTGGGCGGAAACGAGGCGTGGAGCACCTCGGCAAGGAAATGCGTCGAATAGGTCGGCTCCGGGAGGATCACCCGGGCGTCCACGCGGATCGCGCTGTAGCAGCGCGCAATGGCATCGCCAAGACCGTTGAAAAACAGGATGTCGTCCGTGGTGATCTGCGTCTTGCCGCGCTTGTTCACGAGTGCGGCCAGGAATTCCCGCGTCTCGTCCATCCCCTGCGTGGGGGAGTAGCCGAACGACTTGTTGTCCCGGATGATCTCGACGAGGACGTCCTTCATCCACTCCGGGATCTGCTCACCCTTCTGCACGGGGTCCCCGATGTTCTCCCAGGTCACTTCCATGCCGCAGGCCTTGAGACGGTTCGCCACCCCGACGATGTTGCGAATCTCGTAAGTGAGCCCGTTTCCTCTCTTGGCGATATCAAATCTCATGATGTCACTCTCCCGGCGCCACGGGGCGCCACCCTGATGAACCGGCAGGTAACGGATTTGTTCCTACGGGTCCGAATCCGAAGCCCCCTGTCGAAAAAGCCGAATCCACAGGAAAAAGTTAAATATTTACGTCGTTTAATACAATTGAAGGAAAATTTCTACTGAAATTTTCATCCCTCTCTCCCCCGTGGCGAGTTGACGTGAACCGCCGCGGCGAGGCGGGCTGAAAACATTGACTCATGCGGGTGACCGGGCGCATCGCAGAAAAATGACCGCCCCTCTCTCCCTCACCCCACCGAGGGAGAGCCCTTCGGCGGTACCTTCGGCCAGCTCAGGCTCGTGAGCTTGTCGAATCGACTCAGGGCCCTGAACCTGTCTTTTTCCTCAATGTTTCCGGGGTGCAATTCTGTCGGGTCCGTTCCTTGCCGTAAAGCCACTCACTGCGTGCGGGACGCTTCATATCCGTGTTGAAATCTCCCCTTGTTTAGTGTAGGCTCAGCGAGGTTTCGCAAGATATGCACGGTCCATCCAAATCAGGCGATTGCCCTGCGACTCCGGGCAGTCGATCGGTTCAGAGCAAACACTGGCACATGGCAGCTATGGCGACGGAGCGCGTTCCGGCAAGCCCGAAGATCCTCCTGTCCACACTCGCAGCCCCTGCGGGCCTCTGCGAAGGCGTTGGTACCCGGGGGCAGCCGGGCACCGGCCAGCCCCGAAACCCCTTCCCCCCTTTTCTTGATTCCCTCATGCCGCACCGGCAATCCGACAGGAGCTCCCCATGAAAAAGACCCCGCTATACGAGCGGCACCTGGCCCTTGGCGCTACGATGACCGAGTTTGGCGGATGGGCGATGCCCGTCCAGTATTCGGGCGTAATCGACGAGCACAGAAACACCCGCACCCTCGCGGGACTCTTCGATGTCTGCCACATGGGGGAGATCGAGGTCAGGGGACCGCAGGCCCTGGATCTGCTCCAGCGGGTGATGAGCCGCAACCTCGCGGCACAGCAGATCGGGGAGATGAAGCTCTCGGCCATCACGAACCAGAAAGGCGGGATCATCGACGACGTGACGGTTTATAAGAGGGGCGAGGATCATTACCTGGTTGTAACCAACGCCGCAACGCGGGAAGGCGACCTGGAGTGGATCCTCAGGGCCAGGAGGGAAAAAGGATTTGAGAAGGCCGAGGTGACGGATCTCTCCGATGCGACGGGCAAGATCGACATCCAGGGCCCCATTGCCCAGATGATCCTTTCAGAGATCGTCGAAGGGGATCTCGGTTCGCTTCGGTTCTACCATGCCATGGAGACGCGAGTGGCCGGGGTTGACGCCATGGTTTCGCGGAGCGGCTATACCGGCGAGGACGGTTTCGAAGTGTACACGGCGGCAGCCCGGATCGGGGAGATCTGGGATCTCCTGCTTCACGTGGGCGACCCCCACGGCCTGAAGCCGGCGGGGCTCGGGGCGCGGGACACCCTTCGTCTGGAGGCGGGGATGATGCTTTTCGGCCACGAAATGTGCCAGACCGTAACCCCCTACGAGGTGGTCTACGGGTGGATCACCGACCTCGACAAGGATTTCATCGGCCGGGACGCGCTGAAAAAACAGAAAGAAGACGGGGTCCGAAAGAAACTGGTCGGTTTCGAACTCATCGATCGAGGCATTGCACGGCACGGATACCCCGTCCTTGCCGCCGGGGAACAAGTCGGCGAAGTCACTTCGGGAACCTTTTCGCCGACACTGGGAAAGGCAATCGGCCTGGCTTTCGTTCCCGTTTCACTCAAGGAGCCGGGCTCGGAGCTGGAGATCGAAATCCGCAGCCAGCGGGCAAGAGCGAAAGTGGTGCCGTTGCCGTTTTACAGAAGAAAGAAGTGACCGGCGGCAAGCCGACAAACACCGAATGCCGGGCCCCCGAGGCTCATCCGGCCGGGGCTACGATATCGAAAGGAGCAGACGATGGCCAAACCCAATCCCAATGACCGAAAGTACACGAAGGAGCACGAGTGGGCGAAAATCGACGAGGGCAACACCGTCACCATGGGCATCACGGATCACGCGCAGGAGCTCCTCACCGACGTCGTCTACGTCGAGCTGCCCGCTTTGGGCCGGAAGGTCAGGAAGATGCAGCCCTTTGCCGTCGTGGAGTCGGTCAAGTCCGTATCGGACATCTTCGCCCCGGTGAGCGGTGAGGTCATCGAGGTCAACCAGGCCCTCGAAGCGACACCCGAGCTGATCAACAAGGATGCCTTCGGCGAGGGATGGATCGCAAAGATCAAGATGGATGAACCTTCCGAGCTCGACAGCCTCATGACGGCGGAAGGATACGAAGAGCACATCGGGACAAATCCGCACTAAAAGAAGTGGAAGAAGTGTCTGAGTGCGGAAGTGTCTGAGTGAAGAGTAAGAAACATAAAATCCAGAACGGGAAGGCCATATGGACTACGTTCCGCACACGCCGGAAGAGCAGATTGAGATGATGAAGGCCATCGGCATTGAATCGTTGGAGGCGCTCTTCGCCGACATCCCGGAGAAGTACCGGCTCAAAAAGCTCCTCGAGCTGCCGCCGCCGCTCTCCGAGCAGGAAATCTGGGGCCACATGTCGAATCTGGCCGCACGAAACCGCCTGCCGAAGGCTACCCTGATGGGCGCCGGCGCTTACCATCATTATATCCCCGCCGTGGTCGGGCACATGATCGACCGCTCGGAGTTCTACACCGCCTACACCCCGTACCAGGCCGAGATCAGCCAGGGGATTTTGCAGGCCATCTACGAGTACCAGACCATGATCACCCGGCTCACGGGGACAAAGGTAGCCAATGCCTCCATGTACGACGGCGCGACGGCCATGGCCGAGGCGGCCGTGCTGGCCGCCAAAACGCTGGGGAGATCCCGTCTTCTCCTGGCGCGCTCCATTCACCCCGAGTACCGGAGGGTCGTGAAGACCTACGCCTGGGCGAACGGCTACGATTGCACCGAGATCCCCTACGGAGCATCGGGGCAGGTGGACGCCGAGGCGCTCCGGGGGCTTCTCGACAAGACAACGGCTGCCGTTTGCGTCCAGAGCCCCAATTTCTTCGGCGTCATCGAGGATGTGAAGCCCCTGGCCGATCTGGTGCACGGGCAGCAGTCGCTTCTCGTGGCGGGCTTCACCGATGCGACCTCGCTGGGAATCCTGAAACCGGCGGGCGATGCAGGGGCCGACTTCATCGTCGGAGAGGGACAGGGATTCGGCAACCCCATGAACTACGGGGGCCCCTATCTCGGCATCCTGGCAAGCACCGACGCCTTCATGCGGAAAATCCCCGGGAGGCTCGTCGGGGCCACGGTGGACCGGGAGGGTACCCGCGGCTACGTGCTCACTCTCCAGACGCGGGAGCAGCACATCCGCAGGGAAAAGGCCACCTCCAACATCTGCTCCAACGAGGCGCTCTGCATGCTGGCCGCGGCCGTATACCTGGCAAGCCTGGGAAAGAACCTGAAAAAGCTGGCGGCCCTCAACGTATGGAAGGCGAACTACCTGAAGAACCGGTTGACGGCCCTGCCCGGCTGGAAGCCCCTTTTTTCGGGACCCGTCTACAACGAGTTCGCACTGGCCTGCCCCGATGCCCGGGCCGCAAATGCACGGCTCGAGGCGGCCGGGTATACAGGTGGATATGCCCTCTCGAAGGATTACCCGGAACTCGGCGGCGGCATCCTGCTGTGCGCAACGGAGATGCTCCGCAGGGAAGACATGGACTGCGTTGCAGATCTTTTGAAATAACAAGGGTTTGCAGTTCGTTACTTGTAACGTTACAAGCGCTTAAGAGGTGGCCATGGAACTGATTTTCGAGATGAGCCGGCCAGGCCGGACTGCAGGCAGCATCGCCGCAAGCGATGTCCCCGAGGTGGCCCTGGACAAGATCATCGACCCTGCGCTCTTGCGCAGCGAGGTGGACCTGCCGGAGCTTTCCGAGGTGGATATCGTCCGCCATTACACGCGCCTGTCGCGCCGAAATTTCGGCGTCGACATGGGCTTCTACCCCCTGGGCTCCTGCACGATGAAATACAACCCGAAGGTCAATGAAAACGTGGCGAGCCTGGACGGTTTCACATCCCTTCACCCCTACGCGCCGGAGACCTTCGCGCAGGGCAATCTTCAGCTGCTCCATGAGCTGGCCGCCAGCCTCTCGGAGATCTGCGGCATGGCCGATTTCACCCTCCAGCCGGCGGCGGGCGCGCACGGCGAGCTCACGGGCGTCATGGTGATCAAAAAACACTTCGAGAAAAAGGGGCAGAAACGCTCGACGATTCTCATCCCCGATGCAGCTCACGGAACAAATCCTGCATCCGTGGCGCTTTGCGGCTTCCAGGTTGCCACGGTGCGCTCCAACGCCGAAGGGGGAGTCGATCTCGGACACCTCCGGGAGCTCATGAGCGAGGATGTGGCGGGTCTCATGCTCACGAACCCCAACACCCTGGGGCTCTTCGAGCGAAACATCGAGGAGGTCGCCGCCATCGTCCACGGCAAGGGCGGGCTTCTCTACTGCGACGGCGCCAACGCCAACGCGCTCGTCGGCGTCACCAGACCCGGGGATCTGGGCTTCGACATCATTCAGCTCAATCTTCACAAGACCTTCTCCACGCCCCACGGCTGCGGAGGGCCCGGGAGCGGGCCCGTCGGCGTGAAGGCCCACCTGGTGCCCTTTCTGCCCGTGCCGCGGGTCCTGAAAGAGGGGGACCGGTACCGCTGGTCCGAAGAGTTCCCGGACTCCATCGGGCGGATCCGTTCCTTCTACGGCAACTTCAACGTGATGGTGAAGGCCTACACCTACATTCGATCCATCGGCGCCGTCGGGTTGAAGCGGGTGAGCGAAAACGCCTTGCTCAATGCAAACTACATCAAGGAGCGGCTCAGGCCCTGGTACCAGCTTGCCTATGACCGGGCCTGCATGCACGAGTGCGTCTTCACGGGGGAGAGGCAGGTGCAGGAAAGCGGCGTTCACACGACAGACATTGCCAAGCGGCTGCTCGACTACGGGTTCCACCCCCCGACGATCTATTTCCCCATGATTGTCCGGGAGGCCATCATGATCGAGCCCACGGAGACGGAAAGCAAGGAAACGCTGGACGAGTTCTGCGAGGCCATGATATCCATAGCCAAAGAGGCGAAAGAAAACCCCGGGCTCGTGAAGTCGGCGCCCCTGACGACACCGGTGAAGCGCCTCGATGACGTCCTGGCGGCAAGGAAACCGGATGTCTGCTGGACTCTCTGTTAGATCCGGCCGAACGATGGGCCCCGCCCGGGGCCAAAGTTTGTTTATAAACAAAATATCAACAACCCGGCGAGACAAACATGAAGAACTGGCTTGACTGGTCTAAGGAAGAACTGGCAGAGCAACTCTGGTCGACGGAACCACGAATTCGTCAAATATTCAGAAATTCCAGGCATATGGAAGAGGCCCGGCATCTTCTTTTCGACTACCTCAACCGCCTCGAGCGTGACCTTTTCAACATGCGTTCCGACACCTACTTCGTCAATCTCAACATCGTGGAGAAGCGAAACGCCAAGGAATGCATCCGGGTGCTCTCGAACACCCTGCGTTCGGAAAATGAGTACGTGACCCATTTTTCCCCGATGCAGATTCTATACGACATCGCACAGGGGAAGAAGGAGGCGCTGGATCAGGTCTCGGAGGCCTTCCTGTGCGAATACCTGGCCCTGTTTTTGGGCATCACGGGCAAGGGCGGCAAGCACCTCAAGCGCAAAGAGGTCTTCCAGATGAAGGACGGCCGCGAGGCGGCCATTGCCCGATCGAAGCAGCTTGACGACTACGCCTGCAATATCCGCAGGTTCTTTCGCCGTTACCGCACGGGTTACGACAAGTCACTGCTTCGGGAGCGCAAGAACCTCAAGCGCGACATCCTGAGCTTCTTCAACGCCACGGAAGCGGACTGGAAGGATCACCGCTGGCATCTGCGTCATGTTATCAAGGACCTGGATACGATCCGGGCCCTGGTGAAGCTAGACAAGAGCGAAACGGCGGGCCTTGCCGGCGCCAAGAAAAACAAAATTCCCTTCGAGATCACCCCCTATTACCTGTCGCTCTTCCACAAGGAGGGCCCGTCGGATTATGACCGCGCCATCCGTGCCCAAGTCATACCGAGCACCCTGTACTGCGAACAGGTGGCAGAGAGCCGACGCAAGGGGATCGACATGGATTTCATGGGGGAGAAATCCACAAGCCCCATCGACGGCATCACCCGTCGCTACCCCGAGATCCTGATCCTGAAGCCCTACAACTCCTGCCCCCAGATCTGCGTGTACTGCCAGCGCAACTGGGAGATCAAGGGAATGGACGACACGGTGATGATGGCCCGCAAGAAGGTGAAGGAGGCCCTGCGGTGGATCGAAGAAAACGAGAGCATCTCCGAGGTGCTCATCACGGGGGGTGACCCGCTCACCCTCGGCAACGACTACCTGGACTGGCTCATCGGCGAGGTGGCCGCCATCAAGCACATCGAGCGGATCCGGATCGGGACGAGAATCCCCGTCACCCTCCCCTTCCGCGTCGACGAGGGGCTTCTGGATGTCTTCCGGAAGTACCACGAGTGGGGAACGCGCGAGATCGCCGTGGTAACCCATTTCGAACACCCCACGGAGATGACGCCCGATTCCCTGGACTGTATCCGGAAGATCAAGAGCGTGGGGATGAACGTCTACAACCAGCAGGTCTTCACTTACTACAACAGCCGCAGGTTCGAGACGGCGCTGTTGCGCAGAACCCTGAAACTATCCGGCGTGGACCCTTACTACTCCTTCAGCACGAAAGGCAAAGAGGAGACGATCGATTTCCGGGTCCCGATTCCTCGGATGGAACAGGAGCAGCTCGAGGAGGCCCGCCTGCTGCCGGGCCTGGTGCGCACCGACGAGCCCGTTTTCAACGTCCCGAGGCTCGGAAAGGTCAACCTGCGGGCCTGGCAGGATCACGAGATCGTCAATATCCTTCCCGACGGCCGGCGAATGTACCGGTTTTATTCCTGGGAAGTCCGCCTCGTCACGGCCCTGGACTACCTGCACACCGACGTGTCCATCTACGACTACCTCAAGCGCCTGGCCGATGACGGCGAAAACATAAACGATTACAGCTCAATCTGGTACTACTTCTAAGAGGCTGTTGAACGGGAAAGCCTTCGATAACATAGAAGTTGAGAAGGTGAGAGGGTAAGAACGTTGGATAAGGCATCAGCCCTTTGCCTGCTCACCGCTCCTCCAACCGTCTCACCTTCTTACCCTCTTACCCTCTGCCTGTAACCTATTCAGAGCCTCGGATCATTAAACACGGAAGCCCTATGCCTCAGCGTAAGCCCGACTGGCTCAAGGTCCCCCTGCCGAATTCCCGAGAGTTTGCCGAAGTGCGTGGGCTTCTCAACGTCCTCGATCTCCACTCCGTCTGCCAGGAGGCCCGCTGCCCCAACATGGGGGAGTGCTTCCGGTACGGCACGGCTACTTTCCTCATCCTGGGGAACACCTGCACCCGCAACTGTCGGTACTGCAACGTCGGTCACGGGCCGCCCGGCCCTGTGGACGAGGCGGAACCCGAACGTCTCGTGGAGGCCGTAAAGGCATTGAGGTTGCGCTACATCGTCATCACCTCCGTGACGAGGGACGACCTTCCGGACGGAGGCGCGGAGATCTTTGCACGATCCATAGAGCTGTTGCGGAAGGAGATCCCTGACGGCAGGGTGGAAGTCCTGATCCCCGACCTCCAGGGAAACTGGGGCGCCCTGGGGAGGATTCTCGAGGCCGGCCCCCACGTCCTGAATCACAACGTCGAGGTAGTCCCCGGGCTCTTTGCCGACCTGAGGCCCCAGGGCAATTACGCCCTGTCGCTGGAGCTCCTCCGTCGTGCCGGCTCGGGCACAGGCAGGGCGGTGACCAAGTCGGGCTTCATGATCGGTCTTGGTGAGACAAGGGGGGAGATCCTTTCTCTTCTGGACGATCTTGCGGCCGTCTCCTGCTCGAGTCTCACCATCGGCCAGTATCTCCAGCCAACAACCGGACACTGGCCCGTTGCGGCATTCTACAGACCGGAGGAGTTCGAGGAATTCAGACAGGAAGCGCTGAACAGAGGCTTTCGGACCGTCGTCTCGGGTCCCCTGGTGAGAAGCTCCTATCATGCGGCGGAATATGCCTAGAAATGCCGATTTCCTTGCTCTCCCTCTCCCTTGAGGGGAGAGGGAGAGCAAGGAAAGGGTCTCCTTAGCGCACATAGATCGGGTTTGAAAAAATCCAGGGCCGGTACTTGAATGCCTTCCAGTGATAGACTTCGACCCGGTAGATACCGGGCTCGTCGATTCCGCAGATCATCTCGATCCCGACGCTCTCCCGGAAGAGCTTTCCATCCTTGACGAGGCGGATTTTCCCTGTTCGGGGAAGTTCGACCTGGATGATGGCCATATCGTCAATGAGGAACTCGTCACCCATGGTGGCCACTTCCGACTCGTCCATGACCACAAACGAAAAGCCATGGGCCTTTTCGAAATACTCGAGAGCCACGTAGGCCCTGCCCCGCCTCAGGGCCGACAGGATGATCTCGCGATCGAGCTCGTCTTCATCGAGAAATTTCGCTTCCGTCACGATGTGGGTCCGGATGAACCGGAAGGCCTTGCTGAACGGAAAAATGTAGAACTCGATGCCGAACATTTCCTTGACGGTCTCGTGGTTATCGAGCTCGCCGATCCCGACGACCTTGCGGGTCCGGTTCAACTCGTCCCAGCGCTCGAGCGTCTCCTGCTTCGGCCCACGGAGCATGTAAGCGGGGAAATAATAGCTGAGCAGGGCGCTCGCGTACCCCTTCAGCCGGCTCTGCCAGTCGGTCATGAAGTCCCAGATCCCGATCCCCGTGTAGCCCGAGACGGTCCAGTCATTCCAGTTGAATTGTTTCACGTGAAACCTGGGAGCCCCTTCATGGTCGGGATGGGCGATAAACCCGATCCCTCCCTTGCTGCGGACCCAGTCGATGTAGAACTGCGGCGAGATGTCCTGTTCGTCTTCGTAGGGGAATACCCAGGAAAGGTCGCAGGTGATCAGGGGTTCGTCGATCCCGAAGGCGAGGTAATGATTGTAGCGGGGGGTTACCTCGATGCCGATGAAGAGGCGGACGCCGTCATAGGAGCGCTCGTAGCCGTCATACTTGGCCTGCAGCCAGCTATGATCGGTGAGCATGACAAAGTCGATGCCGTTTGCCCTCGCTGCGTCTACGATCTCCATAATCGACGCGCGACCGTCATGGGAGTAGTCGGAATGGAGGTGGATGACGCCGGCATAGTCGTTGAGCTTCAGGACAAAGGTGTGCCGGTCTTCCTGGAGTCTCGCCTTGAGGATTTCTTCCCGGACGAACACGTCTCTCTACCCCTTCGCCTCACTGCCGGCTCAGCGACAGCCGGCCCTGTCTTGCCGCCCCCGTCGCGGCCCGCTATCCCCCGAAGCGGACAGGCGCCGCAACGGGGCTCCTTCCGGCAGTAGCGCTTCCCCGTCTCGACGATCAGCGCATGGTACCGGTTGTACAGACCGGCATCGCAGGGCAGACAGGTCATGAACAGGTGCTGCAGCTCTCCGTAGGTCGGTTTCCCGTCGATGATCCCGTGTCTTGAAAGGATTCGCCGCGTGTAGGCATCGATGACGAACACCGGCCTGCCCCCCGCGTAGAGGAGAATGCTGTCGGCGGTTTCCTCCCCGATCCCCGATATCCCGAGGAGCCTCTGCCGCGCCTGCGGGAGGTCCCCCGAGAGCATCTGCTCCAGCTCGCCCCCGAAATCACCGCAGAGTACATCGAGAAATGCTTTCAGTCTTTTCGCTTTGATCCGGAAATACCCTGATGGACGGATCAGGTCGGCCAGGGTTTCATCGTCCAGGCCGTGAAGGGCCCGAGGCTCCAGGACCCCTTCCGCCTTGAGCCGCCCGATGGCCCTCTCCACGTTGGCCCAGTTCGTGTTCTGCGTCAGGATCGCCCCGACGGCTACCTCGAAGGGGCTCTCCCCCGGCCACCAGTGCGGATCCCCGAAGAATCGCTCCAGCGTCTCACCGATGCGGAGCAGCCGTTTCCTCCTGTCCACGGGTCTACGGCCTTCCCCTCGCCTACTCTTTGCGCAGGGCCACGTAATAGGTGCCCTTGCCACGCCGGATGAGCAACAGCACCCGGTCCTCGGCGGTCTTTTTCGAGATCTCGCGCATGAAATCCTTTACGGATGCCACCTTCACCCGGTTGACCTGAATGATGACGTCATAGGGCTGAAGGCCCGCCTCGTCGGATGCGCTGCCCTCGCGGACCTTCGTCACAATGACTCCGCCTGTCGAGGGCAATCCCAGCTGTTTTGCGATTTCAGGGGTTATGTCCTGCACGGACATCCCGTAGGTGTCCTTCGATTCCCCCCGGGTGGCGGCCATTTCCTTCTTCTCTTCCCGCTCGGCCACGGTGAGTTGCAGTTCCTTCACCTGGCCTTCCCGGAGGACTTTCACGGCGGCTTTTTTCCCCACGGGCAGGACGGCCACGGCTCGGAGCAACTCATGGGTATCCTTGACTTTTTTGCCGTCGACCTCGATGATGATGTCGCCCTGCTTGATACCGGCTTTATCCGCCGGATCTCCTTCGAAGACCTCCGTCACCAGCGCACCGTTGCGGTCCTGGAGTTTGAGGCTCTTCGCCAGATCCTCGGTGATATCCTGGACCGACACGCCCAGCCAGCCCCGGGTGACCTTCCCTTTTGCCTTGAGATCCTCGAGGATCTCCTTGGCCATGTTCACGGGGATGGCAAATCCGATGCCCTGCCCCTGGGCCACGATGGCCGTATTGATTCCCACGACATCGCCTGCCATGTTGAAAAGCGGGCCGCCGCTGTTTCCCGGGTTGATGGATGCATCGGTCTGGATGAAATTGTCATAGGGCCCGGCCCCGATGACGCGGCCCTTGGCGCTCACGATGCCCGCGGTCACGGTGTGATCGAGCCCGAAGGGGTTCCCGATGGCCATGACCCAGTCGCCCACGCGGAGCCGGTCCGAGTCACCCAGGTTGACCGTGGGCAGGCTGTTGTCCGGGGTGATCTTGATGAGGGCGAGATCCGTCCGGGGGTCCCTGCCCTTCACGGTCGCGTCGTACTCTTTTCCCGTCGAGAGGCGCACCTTGATCTTGTCCGCCTTCTCGATGACGTGATTGTTCGTGAAGATATAACCGTCCTTGCTGATGATGAACCCCGAACCGAGACTGCGCTGCCGGAATTCTTTCTCGGGGTTGTCTCCGAAGAAGCGCTTGTAGAATTCTTCCTCGCCGCCGAAGAAGCGGTCGAAGGGAAACATCTCGTTGAAGGGAGCGCGTTTCCCGTCCATCTTGACGACCTTTGTGGTGCTGATATTGACGACGGCGGGACTCAGTTTCTCCACCAGGTCGGCAAGCGACCCGGGGGCCCCCGAACCGCCCATAACCGAGGGGAAGGCCGATCTCGGTGCCGTTGCCGCTGCGGCCGGCGCGCCTGCACCATCCGCCACGGCATAGGATGACCGCAGGCCCTGCGACAGGGAGAACTTCAGCACCCCCACGACGGAGAGAATGAAGAATCCCGCCAGGCAGACGACGAGGATCATGAAGAATTGTTTTCTTTCGCGGCCGCCGCTCATTTCAGCCTCCTGGTTGCACCACCATCCCCCCGCATCCGTCGGGGAAAAATTCTTTGTGCAAAATCATGATGAATAATGGGGGTTTGTGTGTCACATTCCCCTTTTGCTTCATAACACAAGCCCGTGGGCTTTGCCACCATTTCATGCATCGGTGGCCTGACCCGGATCTCAGGTTTCGTTTTCGACGGGATTCGTCAGCTCCCCGATCTTCTCGATGGCGATCGTGATCACATCGCCGTGCCTCATGAAGACAGGCGGCTTGCGGACAAACCCTACGCCCTCGGGGGTCCCCGTCATGATCACGGTTCCCGGCAGGAGGGTCATGGAGCGGCTCAGGTCGCTGACGATCTCTGCGACGCTGAAGAGCATGTCCGAGGTGTTCGAATCCTGCATCACCTTGCCGTTGAGGATGGACTGAATACGCAGGTTGTTCGGATCGGGAACCTCATCCTTTGTGACGATGCAGGGCCCCAGGGGGCAGAAGGTGTCGAAACTCTTCCCGCGGGCCCACTGCTTTTTCTGTTTGACCATCTGCCAGTCCCGGGCGCTCACATCGTTACCGCAGGTGTAGCCGAGAACATACTCCAGGGCCTCTTTCACCGAAACGTTTTTCGCCCGTCTCCCGATGACGATGGCAAGCTCTGCCTCGTAATCCACCTCGTCGGGCCCCACCCTGGGAAGAAGGATCGCGTCCCCCGGGCCGATCAGCGTGTTCGTCCCCTTGATAAAAAGCACGGGGCTTTCCGGCGCCTTGCTCTCCGTCTCCCCGGCGTGCTTGCCGTAACTGAACCCCAGGGCAAGAATGTTGGGCGGCTCGACAGGCGTCAGTATTTTCTTTATCGTCTCCACCCGGTCCGTCAGCGAAAACCGCGTCAGGATATCTCCTTCGATCACACGAGCCCTGCCCGGCGCAGCCGGATCCGGGGTCCCGTGGAGCTTCTCGTCCCGACCTGAAATAAACCTAATTATTTTCATGCGTTACTCCTGTTTTCCCTGCTTGTCCGCCTCCCGGGTCGACGCTCCTCGACCTCCGGCAGGAATGTTCACCATTGTCCAATGTTGCTCAATATAACTTCAATCCTTGAAAATTGAAAGATTCCGATTCCCTCGCGATCAATATTTTTCGGGCTGTTGCCCAAACCTCTTTTCTTCAAAATGCGCTTGAGCAGGATTCTGGATAGCGAAGTTAGGCGCGTTTTGGGTAACCGCTCTTCGCGAAGCGAAACGTCCGCAGCGCAAATTGTTTGAGCCCGAAGGGCGAGTTTTTGCGCCTGCAGTGAAGCAAGCGTTAGAGCGGTCCACCGGGGGCGCATCCCGTCAGGAGGCGCATTCATGACCTGCTCTTCCTTACCGGGTCGCAACCTGCGGTTGCGACCAAACCGTCTATTAGAATTCCTTACAGGAATTCAGAAACTCAAGGTTTCGTTTTTTCCTGTTATCATGCTCGCTACCGCGCAGCATGCTGCGGGTCGCGTGCAATCGTTTTCGCAGGAAGAATCCTGCTCAAGTGCCTTTGGGCAACAACCAGTTTTGACTGCAATCACACCCTGCTGAATATTTTTTATCCGGCCGGATACCCTGATCGGAAAATAAACATCCACTTCCTGCTGCCCGGGAGCGAAACGATGCGCCACCATACAATATTGTTTAATAATTTCAATTAATTGAATTTTTCTTTCCCTGGCATGAATCATGCCTGCATAGACTGGCGGGAACGCCCGGCCGGCCTGGTCAAGAAAATATACTTGCGAAAGTGGAGAAAAACCTCATACATTAATAAAGTTATTGTAATAACAGGGGGGTCATCGTCATCGCGTTGGCCCCCTGTCATCGAGGTTCCCTTTATGGTTCGCATAGCGGTCAAAAATATTGCGTTGGCCCTTTTGCTTTCGCTGGCAGCCGTTTCCCTTCTTCCCGTCCCCTCGCCGGCCCTGACGCTCGAGGAGGCAATCGCGCTGGCCAAATCGACCCTGCCCGCTTACCAGGCACAGGCAACACGTGTCCAGTCCTCGGAGGCCCTTTACAGGGCCTCCTTCGGGGCCTATGTCCCCAGTGTCGATGCCGCCGGGGCCGCTGTCCGGCGCGACGTTGCCGGTTACGACTCCTCCTCCAACAGCGTCGATCTGACCGCCTCCCTCAAGCTCTTCGACTACAAGCGGGGTCACACGCGGGATATCGCCCGCTACAGCTTCAACTCCGAACAGGAAGGCCTCCGAAAGAGCCTCCTGGACCTCGAGTTCAGCGTGAAGTCCTCTTTCTACACGACCCTGGCAACCCGGGGCATTCTCGAGCAGCGGAAAATCCAGCTCGAGAATGCCCGGAAAAACTACGAGGTGGCCGAAGGGCGGCGAAAGTTCGGCGTGGCAAAGCTCTCCGACGTACTCCAGGTCTCTGTGAGACTGGAGCAGGCCCGCTACAACCTGGTTCAGTCGGAAGGCAGCCTCCAGAAGAGCCTCTCGGAGCTGAGTTCCCTGATCGGCACACCCGTTGCCGACGCCGCCGATCTCCAGGGGGTCCTGACCTTCGATATCCCCCTGCCGGACGAGAAGCTCCTCGAACAGGCCCTGCTCAGGCGCCCCGAGATCCTGCAGGCCGAGCTTGCCGTCAAGCGCGCCGAAAGCGCCGAAGGGATATCGACAGGGGACTTTCTGCCGGTCCTTTCGGGAAATCTGAATTATACCCGGACGGACACCAGCAACCCTGCCTCGAGCTCTGCGTTCGTCTATGGAAACCCCTATGAGGACCGTTCGGCGGCGCTGCTGGCCACCTGGAACCTCTTCGAGCTGGGAAAGTTCTATCGCAGGAAAGCCGCCTCGATCGACACGGTGACAGCGGCAAAGAACTTCAAGGAGACCGAGCGCTCGATCCGTCTCGAGTTGCGCAAGAGCTACGAGGATTTCCTTACCGCCTCGCGCAACGTGAAGGTCGCCGACGAGCAGCTCAAGCAGGCCCTCCAGAACTACGACCAGGCCTTCGGCGAATACAAGGTCGGCAAGGGGGACATCCTGTCGGTCGTGTTTGCCGAGACCCTGCTTGCCCAGGCGCGGGAGCAGGATGTCGTGGCGAAGCTCAACCTCTACCTGGCAAAAGCTCTCCTGGAGAGGGTTTCCGGCATTGATCGCCTCGAATCCCTCCAGGCGGATGCGCAGCAGCCAAACGATGCGAGGCCCCGTTAGGCCCTGACAAACCCCTCGAAGGACGGATGCAATCGCCCATGAATCTCGCAACGATCAAAGCGCTCCCGACGAAGAAAAAAATCATCCTTCTTGCCGTAATCGCCGTAGTGCTCCTGCTGGCGGCCGTTGTGGTCTGGCGGGTTTTCCTCGCCAAGCCGGCCACCCAGGTTTTGGAGACCGGAACCGTCGAAAAAGGCAGCATCCGCGGGGTCCTGGTGGAGACCGGGATCATCAAGTCCCAGGTGGGGGCCGTCGTCAAGATCGGCGCCCAGGCGACGGGCCGGATCCAGAAAATGAAAGTCAAGGTGGGCGACCGGGTCAAGGCGGGCGAACTCATCGCGCTGGTCGATAATCGAGAAATCCAGCAGCAGATCGGCCAACAGCAGGCCGCGCTCGTCTCGGCGCGAAACACGCTCACACAGGTCGAACAGACCTACCCCGAGCGGATCCGGGAAGCCCGGGCGAACCACGATTATGCCAAGGCTACGGTGGAGCGGGAGCGCGAGCTCTTGAAACACGAGTACACGACGAAAGACTCCGTCGACAAGGCCGAGAGCCAGTACACCGCCGCCGAGGCCGTCCTGAAGCGCCTCCAGGACGAGTACAGGACGCAGCTCACGATTTCGAAATCCACCGTCGAGGAGATCCAGGCAAGGCTGCGCCAGCAGGAAGTCCGGATGACCTACACGAAGATTTTCGCCCCCATCGACGGCATCGTCTCCGACGTGACGGCCCAGGAGGGCGAGACCATCGTCGCGGGGCTCCAGGTGGCAAACCTGGTGACCGTCCTGGACCCCACGCGGCTCGAGATGTGGATCTACGTCGACGAAACGGACATCGGAAAGGCCGCCGTGGGGCAGGACGTTGAATATTACGTCGACACCTTCCCCTCCAAGACCTTCAAGGGAAAAATCGAGAAAATCTACCCCCAGCCCGTCGTCAAGGAGAACATCGTCTACTACCTCTCCACCATGAAGGTCTCCCCGGAAGACGCCACCTTCCTCAAGCCGGAGATGACCACCCACGTGCGGATCATCACGGAGGAGAAGGCGAACATCCTCACGGCGCCCAATGCCGCCATCAAGTTCGAGCGGGGAAAACAGGTCGCCTACCGGGTCACGGGAAAGAACAAGGTGGAGAAGCTGGCGATCAAGATCGGGATCCGCGGCGAGGACAAGACGGAGATCCTCTCCGGGGCAAACGAAGGCGACACGCTCGCGACGAAGATCGTCCTGCCCGTATCCACCGACACCCAGCAGGCCCCGCAGAAGGGGGCGATGAAATAATGGCCGCCCCCGTCTGCATCATGGAGAATATCACCAAGAGCTTCCACGTGGGGGACCAGGATCTGCAGGTCCTCAAGGGGGTCAACCTCACGATCGAGCAGGGCGAATTCACGGCCATCATGGGGACCTCCGGGTCCGGGAAATCGACGCTGATGAACCTCATGGGCTGCCTGGACGTCCCCACCTCGGGCCGTTTCATCCTCGCCGGTCGGGACGTGATGCAGCTCAACGACGACGAACTCTCGGAGCTGCGCAACGAGCACATCGGCTTCGTCTTCCAGAGCTTCTACCTCCTGCCTTACGCCACCGTGCTGGAAAACGTCCTCGTGCCCACGCTCTACCGGGAAAAGAAGAAGGACCACGTCCGCGACCGGGCCGCCGAGCTGCTGAAGCTCGTCGGGCTCGAGGAGCGGATGAAGTTCCGCCCGACCCAGCTCTCGGGCGGCGAGCAGCAGCGCGTGGCCATCTGCAGGGCCCTCATCAACGACCCGGAACTGCTTCTGGCCGACGAGCCCACGGGCCAGCTCGACAGCCGCACCGCCGAGGAGATCATGAACGTGCTGACCCGGACGAACGAACGGGGCAAGACCGTCGTCGTCATCACCCACGACGCCGACATCGCCGCCTACGCCCGCCGGACCATCCACATCCGGGACGGGATCATAACCGAATCGTGACTGGTGGTTAGTGGCTAGTGACCAGACAAGGACAGAGCCTGTTTCACAAACCACAAGCCACAAATCACTAGACACCTGTATTCTATGGAACGCTTCTCCCTGCTGCTCATCCAATCCTACGAGGCCGTCAAGGCCTTCAAGCTCAGGACCCTTTTCTGCCTGGTGAGCGTTGCCCTGGGAATCGCGGCCATCACCATCATCGTGGCCGCCACGGAAGGCGCCTACAAGAAGGCCTTCGACATCGTCGCCAGCTTCGGTCCTGATTCCGTCATGCTCATGGGCGGAAGCGAGGAGTCCCGCGCCATCGGCCAGCGGGAAAAGACGATCACCCTGGATGACTTGGAGGCCATTCGCCAGGCCTTCCCCACGGCCTATGTCGTCGCCCCCTCGTCGTGGGTAGGCAGTGTCACGGTCTCCTACAAGGGCAACCGATACCAAAGCCAGGTCGTGGGATCCTCGAGCGATTACAGCATTGTCTGGACATGGCCCGTTGTGGAAGGTTCCGACTTCACCGAGGACGACATCCGCCGCTACGCCAACGTGGGGATCATGGGCCAGGAGGTTGCCCGGGAGCTCTTCGGCGACCAGAGCCCCGTGGGCAAGTTCGTCCAGATCCGCAACCTGCCGGTCCAGATCGTCGGCGTGCTCTCCGAACGGGGCACCTCTCCCGGGGGCGGAAGCCTCGACAACCGGATCATCATGCCGTACACAACGGTGATGAAAAAGCTCATCAACGAGCAGCGCTACGTCCATGCCATGCGCCTGCGCTTCACCGATCTGGAAAACATCGACGGCCGGGTCGAGGAACTGAAGCGGCTTCTCCGGTACCGCCACCGGATCCCCGACGGGCAGCCCGACGACTTCCGCATCTTCACGTCCAAGGACATCGTCAAGTTCCTCGTGGCCCTCACGGGGTCGCTTGTCGTCTTCATCGGAATCGTGGGCGTCATTTCCCTCATTGTCGCCGGCTTCGTCCTGGCGAACCTGTTCCTGCTTTCCGTGAAGGAACGCATCAAGGAAATCGGGATCCGCCGCGCCGTGGGCGCCCGCAAGCAAGATATCCTGATGCAGTTTCTGACGGAGGCCGTGATGATCACGACGGCCGGGGGTGTTGTCGGTTTCATCCTCGGTTTGGTCTCGGCGCAGCTGCTCACGTACGTGGCCGAGTTTCCCGTATACTTCTCCTGGAAGGCCTTTGCCATCGGCCTCGTCCTTTCCTGGGTCGTCGGTGTGGGCTTCGGGCTGCACCCTGCGAGGCAGGCGGCGAACCTGGTGCCGATCGAGGCGATCCGCACATAGCAGGCGACTGACTGCCGGCGTATCGCGCAGATAGGCTCATGCCCGACTTCGGGCATCAAGTCTGCGAAGATCGGAAGAGCAGAAGTGAGGAAGAGCGGATAAGAAGAAATCTTCCATCCACTCCGCGCTTCCGCTCTTCATTACTTCCTATTTTCGTTCACTCGAAGGCGCCTCTCAGCCGGGCCCTTTGAACCGTGACGACAGAATTGATGGTACGATGGACCTGAGACGCATCCTGCTCAATCTGAAGATCGCCCGCCGCTCGCTGGTGCAGTTCAAGTGGCGCACCTCGCTGGCGGTGCTGGGCGTCTTCTTCGGGACCTTTTCGCTCATCATCGTCTCGAATCTCTCGGGCTCGCTTGCCGTCAAGACCGAGCAGGAGATCGACAGCCTCGGCACGAATCTCCTCATCGTCCGCAGCGGTATCGTGCGTCGCGTGGGGGCAGGAACGCCCCTGATGAGCCAGGCGACGAACCTCACCCCGGAGGATGCCCGCGCGATCAAGGATTCCATCCCCGCGGTTGCCGCCCTTTCCGCCGCGGGGTACAAGACCTTTCCCGTCCGTTACGGAAACGTCTCTCTAAAAGGGATTCTCATCGGCGGGGTGGAGCCGAACTTCCAGGACATCCGTAACTTTCACGCCCGGGAAGGGAGCTTCATCTCCGAGCAGGACAATCTGGACCGAAACAAGGTGGCTGTTTTGGGCCGAACCGTCGTAGAGAAGCTCTTCGGCGACGAGGACCCCATCGGGAAGTACATCCTGATCTGGCGTGTCCCCTTCCAGGTGATCGGCATCATGGAGGAGAAGGGATCGGACGTCTCCGGGGCCGACCAGGACAACCAGATCTTCATCCCCCTGCAGACCTATCTGAAGGTCCTGGTCAACAAGACCAACGTCAGCAACATCTTCGTCCAGATCACCCGCGACGACCTCATTCCCGCAACCAAAACCGACATGGAAGCCCTGTTGCGCAAGCGCCACAAGATCGGGCCGGGACAGAACGACGACTTCGCCGTCATCGACATGAAAGACGTTATGGCCCTCAAGACTCAGGCCATGGATCTCATCACCGTCCTGGGGCGGATCGCCGCGGCGGTGTCCTTCATCATCGGCGGGCTCGGCATCCTCTCCATCATGATTCTCATCGTGAACGAGCGCAAGCTCGAGATCGGCATCCGCCGCGCCGTGGGCTCCCGCAAGCGCGACATCATCCTGCAGTTTCTCATCGAGTCGTCCATCATCTCGCTGGCCGGCGGGACGATCGGCGTCTTCTCGGGAGCGCTGCTCAGCGTCATTTTGCTCCGTGTCCTGAAATATCCCTTCACGTTGTCCCTCACCGGCCTTCTCATCGCCTTCGGCGCCTCCGTCCTCGTGGGGATCCTGGCCGGCATCTACCCGTCGAAAAAGGCAACCCAGTTCGAGCCTGTCGACATCATCCGCACGTAGCTGCCGCTTCGCGGCCGGCTCCAGGCTTCGGGATTCCGGCTTCCGGAAAAAACAAGATAACTCGACGCGCATAGCCCGGAAGGAGAGGGTCAACCCCCCACCGCTACCTTTTTCGTGGACATTTTATTTGGAAGGGATTATGCTTCGGGGCCGCCCGGAGCAAGGCATGACGAAGTTAGGAAGTCATGAAGAGCGGAGTGGATGGAAGATTTTTTCCTGTCCGCTCTTCCTCGCTTCTGCTCTTCCGAGCTTCGCGAACTATATGCTGCAAGCAATTGCAAGGGAAACGGCCGGATACGACACTCATCGTTGCCCGAGGTGAATGACCATGGCTGAGATAAAAAGTACGATCGACCTCATCATGGAACGGACGAAAAACCTCTCCGCAAGCCCGAAGGAGCGTGAGGCCTATCAGAGGCAGGAACGTGAAAAGCATATCCGGGGTCTCATTCAGAGGCTTTTCGACTACAACCTGACTCTCGACGACGTCAAGGACGAACTGGAAAAAGAGAAGAAGAACGGACGCGCTGCGGAAACGATGGAATGTCTGAAAGGAGCCCTTGCCTCGCACGTGGACCCCGAGACGGATAACGAGCGGCTCTTTCGGATCGTCAACGAACTGGTGGGGACACCCGAGGAGAGGCTGCGGGAGACGCTCCGCGCCTGCCAGGCGGAGTGGTTCGCCGGGCATACCACGTTGATGGAGCGACAGAAGCGGGAGTTGGAATCGAAGGGAGTATCCGGCTCAGCCGTATTGCCGAACCCCGAGGCGGACCCGCAGTGGAAGGCTCGCAGGGATGAAGCACAGGGTGCCTGCGCGAAGCGCTTTTTAACCGCTATAAATAGTTGAACCAGAAGTCCTTGATCGTCTTGAAGTTCTTCTTCACGTTCTCGCGCCCGGCCACGACATCGCCGTGACCCGGGCAGAGGACCTCCACATCGAGCTCTGCGAGCCTCGTGATGCTTTCCTTCAATTGTTTCCCCGACCCGCCCGGAAGATCCGTCCTGCCGATGCTCTGGCTGAAGACCACATCGCCCGTGAAGAGGGTCTTTTTTTCCGGCCAGTACAGAGAGATCGAGCCCGGCGAATGGCCCGGCGTCAGGATCGCCTGAAAGGTCTTGTCGCCGATGGCGAGTTCGCCCTCGTGGATAAAGAACGCCGGTTTGAGAAATTCCGCGGGAGAGCCGATGTATTTCATGACGAATTCGTAGTCGACGCGGCTCATGGCCCACAGGGTGGAGAGGCCGAAGGAGCCCGCCATCTCCAGGTGATCGGGGTGCCCGTGTGTCACCAGGACAACGTCGATCTGCTCCGGTGTGCAGCCGATTTGCTCCAGCCCCCGGCGGACGTGCTGAAAGAGGTGACGGTGACCCGGGTCGATGAGGATCTTTTTCGAGCCTTCGATGAAAAAGCTGTTGCAGTTGTTTTCGCTCGCGCTCTGCCAGATGAACCCATGGAGGCCGTCAATAATTTTCATTGCTGGTTCCCTTTCATCTTCCTTGCTTGCCAGGGAGCAAGGCCTCACCGCATAGCATTACGAAGTTAGGAAGTTATGAAGAGCGGAAGTTAGGCGTGGATGAAAGATTGTTCTGATCCGCTCTTCCTAGCTTCACTGGCTTGACGCAACAAACCATCTCAAGGCTATCGACATTGCGTGCCCCGGATCGGACAGCCCCCTACACCTGGCGGATGAGCCGCAGGACGTTTGCGCACACCACGTTTTCGAAGTCTGCGTCTTTCAGCCCCAGGTGGCGGACCTTCGAAAGCTCGCTGGACGGGATGCCGAAAGGGAAGTCGCTCCCGAAGAGAAGCTTCCGGCTCCCGTAGCGCTTCAGGTAGATTTCCATTTCCCGGGTCGAGGCCAGTGCCGTGTCGGCATAAACGGTCTCGCCGTCCCAGATGCCGGACTCGAAGAGCGCATGGAATCCGCCGTTGAGGCCCCCGAGGTGCGGGATAATGATGGGGGTGCGCCCGGCGATGCGTTTGATGAAGTACAGGGTGTTCTGAAACGACTCTTCCAGGACGATGGGGAGCTGCAGCCGGATGGCCTCTGCCATGAAGGCCTCGCAGCCGGGGTCATCGTAGTGATAGACCGGCTCGTATTCGTGGCGGTGCCACTTGATCCCCCGGTAGCCCTTCTTGAGCTCGCCATGGCGGAAATCGTTCCAGACGAAGTAGTAGGCGTGGATGTCGGGGTCGCGTCCCTGGATCTCGAGGAGATATTCATTGGCCATCTGCCGGCAGGCGACCCAGCGGGAGTTGTCCTCGAATTGATCGTTGTAACGGTCGTAGATGTCTTCAACGGGGGGATAGAGGCAGGCCCCCTGGATGCCCGCACGATCCAGGTAGGCCCGGATCAGTTCGATGGGCTGATCCGAGTTCTGGATGCCGCAGTGCATGTGGGAATCGATGATCTTCATGGCCCCCCCTCAGGGTTTCTTTCCGGCAATGAGCGCTTTCACTCGCTCGAGGTCGTGCGGCGTGTCCACCTCGATGGAATCGAACTGCGTCTCCACCACCTTGATCCTGTGGCCGTTCTCCAGGGCCCTGAGCTGTTCCAGGGCTTCGAGCTTCTCCAGGGTTCCCTGGGGGAGCTTTGTGAAGGCAACCAGGAAGGACTTGCGGTAGGCATAGATGCCGTGGTGCTTCCAGTAATCGGCTTTCTTCCCGCGGTCGCGGACAAAGGGGATCGTCGAACGTGAGAAGTAGAGGGCAAAGTGGTCTTTGTCGAAGGCAACCTTGACGGCGTTGGGGTCGGTCACCTCCTCGTCCCTTTTAATCCTGTAAATCAGCGTCGAGAAGTCCACGGTTGGATCCTCGAGAAGCGGCTTGACAACCTCGTCGATCTGGGTGGGCTCGAAGGTGGGCTGGTCACCCTGGATGTTGACGACGATGTCCGTATCGGCAAGGCCCAGTTTTTCCGCGGCTTCGGCAATCCGGTCCGTCCCGGAGGGATGATCCGCCGAGGTCAGGATGACCCGACCGCCGAATTTCTCCACGGCTTCGAAGATCCGCCCGTCGTCCGTCGCCACGGCGGCAAACGAGGCGGTCTTCGACTGCAGGACTCTCTCATAGACATGCTGGATCATGGGCTTGCCAAAAACATCGGCCAGCGGCTTCCCCATGAACCGGGATGACTGATATCTCGAAGGAATGATTACAACGACCTTCATGCTTGCTTCCCGGCAGCCTGATGCTTTTTTTCAGGCTGTCAAAAAAAGTTCGTATTCCAGGCCCTCTGCTTACCCTCTCACCTTCTTATCTTCTCGTCGGGAGCGTCCCCGATCAACAGCCTCTCAGAGGTATGGATCGGCCTGCTGCAAATGCCCCTTAACGTAATCCTCGATCGCATCCTCGAGCGACCGGCACCGGACGGGGCACCCGGCTTTCCGCAGCTTGTCCATCTTCGCCTCCGTCACGTACTGATACTGGTCGCGGATCTCGACGGGCATGTCGATGTACTCGATTCGGGGTTTCACGCCCGAGGCCTTGAACACGGCCTTCACGAGATCGTTCCACGTGCGGGCCTTGCCCGTGCCCAGGTTGAAGATGCCCCTTGCCCCGGGCGTCTGGAGGAACCACCACAGGACCTCGACGCAGTCCTTCACGTAGACGAAGTCGCGGATCTGCTCGCCGTGGCCGAAGCCTCTCCTGTGGGACTTGAACAGCCTCACCTTCCCCGTGTCCCGGATCTGGAAAAAGGACTTTCGGACGACGCTTTGCATCTCTCCCTTGTGGTACTCGTTGGGACCGAAGACATTGAAGAACTTGATCCCCACGACCTTGCCGAGGAGTTTGTTGCGCATGACCCAGAGGTCGAAGAGCTGCTTCGAGTATCCGTACATGTTGATGGGTTTGAGTTTCGGCGTCGTCCTGTCGTCGTCCGAGAACCCCAGGGAACCGTCGCCGTAGGTGGCGCCGCTCGAGGCGTAGAGAAAGGGGATCTTCTTCGCGACGGCCCAGCGGGCAAGCGCGCAGCTGTAGTGGAAGTTGTTTTCCATGAGATAGTCGGCGTCGCGCTCCGTCGTCGAGGAGCAGGCCCCCATGTGAATGACGGCCTTCGCCTTGAAGGGGAGAGTGCCCTCGCAGAGCATCTCGTAGAAGGCATCCTTGTGGATGAAGTCGGCGTAGCGCCTCTTCACGAGGTTTTTCCACTTCTCCGAGCACCCGAGCGAATCGACGATCAGGATGTCGTCGATCCCCTCCTGGTTGAGTTTCCAGACGAACGCGTTTCCGATGAAGCCGGCCCCGCCGGTCACAATGTACATGCTTTTCTCCTGGTTCGTATGCCGCTTCGCGGCGGGCGAAGGGCATATGGCTTAGGGCTAAAGGCAATATTAAATGTCTTTCAGATCGATTTTGAGGCCTTCTGGGCGGCCGCGGCGATCTGTTCGATGCGCGCGCCTGCCATCTTCACGGGAATGGCCATGAAAAGCGTCCGTGAGAGAATCGCCTCGGCCTTCGGGTACAACTCGCGGCCGTACCCGGCCTTGCCCTTGTAGGAGGGGTCCGCGAAGGGGTACTTCGCCGAGCAGGCCGTGCACTTGGCGATGAAGTGTTCCCAGTTGGGCAGGTAGTGCCAGAAGTTCTCGTAGAAATAGATGAGGTCGACGCCGTTTTCCGACATGGCCTTCTGGAACTTCTTGGTGATGGCCGCCGAGGGCAGGTTAAAGCCGATAAACGTCGCCGTGTCGCCGTCGGCATCGGGAATGTTGCGGAACCGGATGCCCGGAACCCCGCTGAGCGCTTTTCTCACGGCGGCCTTGTTCTTGCGCTGTTCGGCGATGATCGTGTCGAGCTTGCCAAGCTGGGCGAGTCCCAGGGCCCCCTGGAGTTCGTTCATGCGGAAGTTGAATCCCAGGATGAACCGTCCTTCCATGGCCCTCGTCACGTTGGGGTTGTGGTCGTGGCCGTGGTCATGGTACCAGTCCGAACGGTCATAGAGCTCCTTGCTGTCCGTCACCACCATGCCGCCCTCACCGGTCGTCATGGTCTTGTAGTAATCGAAGCTCAGGATCCCCATGCTGCCGAAGGTCCCCAGCTTCTTTCCCCGGAAACTCCCGCCGGCGCTCTGGGCATTGTCCTCGAGGACTTTCAGGCTGTGCTTCTTCGCGATCTCCACGATCCTGTCGATCCGCGAGGGCGCGCCGCACATGTGGACGGGAATGACGGCCTTCGTGTGGGGCGTAAGCCTCTTCTCGATGCTGTCGGGGTCCAGGTTGAGGCTGTCGTCGATATCGCCGACAATCGGAATGGCCCCCGTCTCCAGGACGGCCTCGTAGGTGGCAATGAAGGTAAAGGGCGGCACGATCACCTCGTCCCCAGGGCCAACATCCAGGGCCGTGAGCGCAACCTTCAGCGCCGCCGAGCCCGATGTGACGCCCAGGGCGTATTTCACCCCCAGGTAACGGCAAAAGGCCTCCTCGAACCGGCGAACCTTGTAAACGCCCTTTCTCTCCTTGTCGTGACCGTATCGCATCAGGACGCCTGTCTCCAGGACGTCCATCAATTCCTTGATTTCCTCTTTTCCCAAAAGCTCTGAACCGGCCATTTCTTGCTGCCTCCGTTTTGCAGTGAGTGTCTATGGAATTTCTTTATAATCAGCCCCGACCTATGATCGGGAAGTTAGGAAGTTATGAAGATCGGAAGTTAAGATTTTTCCGCTCTTCTGCTCTTCCTCACTTCTTAACTTCTGTCTTTACATGGCTGTTCTGTATATCGCGATGGCGTCCTCGAAGGTCACCTTGCGGGGGTTGTTCTCCAGGGGCCTTGCCACCGTCATGGCCACTTTCGCCATTTCGGGGAAATCCTCTTCGGGGATTCCCAGCTCATCGAGGCTCGTGGCGATGCCGCAATCCTCGATGAGCAGATCGACGGCCTCCACGGCCAGCATCGCCGCGTCGCGAACGGAAAGCCCTTCCGTATTCTCGCCCATCAACTCGGCGACGACGGCAAATTTCTCCAGGGCGCCTGGAAGGTTGAACTCCATGATCCGGGGGAGCATGAGCGTGTTGGCAACGCCGTGAGAGATGCCGTATTTGCCTCCCAGGGGGTAGGACAGCGAGTGGGCCGCGCCGACTCCTGCGTTGGCAAGGCCTATGCCCGCATAGAGGCTGCCGAGCATCTGGGCCTCGCGGGCTTCTAGGTCCTTTCCGTTGTGAACGCAGGTCCTCAGGTTGTCGGAAATGAGCTGGATGGCCTCCAGGGAGAACATCTCGCTTGCGGGGCTGGCGATCACCGACGTGTACGATTCGATGGCATGGCACAGCGCATCCATCCCCGAGGCAGCCGTGGGCTGCGGTGGCAGGCTCAGGGTGAGCTCCGGGTCGAGCAGCGCCAGGTCCGGATACATGAAGATGCTGTTCATTCCCTCTTTTTTCCTCAAGTCATGCCGGACAAAGACGGCCGTAAAGGTCACCTCGCTACCCGTTCCCGCCGTGGTGGGGATCATGACCGTCGGCAGCCCCGGCCCGGGGACCTTGTTGAGACCGAGAAAGTCTTTGGCCTCTGCATTGTGCGCCGCCACGACGGAAACGGCCTTGGCAACGTCCATCGCGCTGCCGCCGCCGATGCCGAGGACGATGTCGCATTTGCCTTTCAGGGCCATCTTCGCCCCCTCGTCGGCCTGCTCCAGGGGCGGCTCCGGCAGCACTTTGTCGTAGAGAACGGCTTTCATGCCCTCCCGGTCGAACATCTCCATGATCTTATCGCGCATCCCCAGCTTCGCCAGATTGCCGTCCATGGCGATGAAGGGCTTCTTGGCTCTCATGTCCCGGATCTGGCCGGCAAGCCCGGAGAGGGACCCGCAGCCGAACACGATCTTTCTGGCTCCCGTGAAGGAAAAGGTCTTCTGCATGAATCGATCCTCCTGCAACCCCCCTTTTTGCTTATGGAATTCCCGAGGGCGCTTCGGTGAAGAATGGCGCAGACCGCGCCCGAAAGTCAAGGATTTTGTTTCCGGCCAAACCAGTCTATCTGGCGGCAGAACCCCCGGATGATCTTCACCTCGCGCGACCGGAGCTCGACCCGGGAAAGGAATCGCCGGATGCTCGTCATCCAGTACTCGGGGTTCTGGGGGTTGATGAAGCCGATCCGGAGGCTCACCTCCCTGATGTGCTCGTACATCCCCTCGAGCTCGCCCGACGAGGCGAGCCGCGGGGCAAACTTCTTCGGCCCGGAGGCGGCCGTGAAGATCTCGTAGCAGAGGATCATGACGGCGTGGGAGAGGTTGATGGAACGGAAACGCTCCGAGACGGGGATGTGGACCAGCAGGTGGCCGTATCGAAGCTCGTCGTTGGCAAGGCCGGCATCCTCGGGGCCGAAGAGCAGGGCCACCCTGTTCTTGCGGGAAATCCCCACGAGTTTTTCCGCCGCTTCCCGGGGTGTATGGAAAGCAGGCCGTGCCCGGCCGATGCGGGCCGTCGTCGCCACGATGTACTGGAAACCGGCCAGGGCCTTTTGCAGGTCCTTCTCATAGCGGATTCGATCCACCACGTCGGCTGCAAGGTGTGTCGACATCTGGCGGATTTTTTCCTCGTCGAAGTCGGTCTCGCCCACGACAAGGATATTCTCGATGCCCATGTTCTTGGCGCACCGGGCCACGGATCCGATGTTGCCCGGGTATTTGGGCCTGTTGAGCACGACAGTGATGTTCTCCAGCAGGACGCCTGCAGCCATCTCTGAAAACCTCTGGGCGAAGTGCCGCGATTTTACCACAGATGGCCGGGGGGAGTCCTTCTTTTTCGTTGCCCGCCGATGAGTCGTCTGGTAATCACCAAGAAGGCATATGGCTAAGGGCTTAAGGCAAATGGAAAAGGATTTCAGGAGCATTTTAATAAAAGCCGCCCGCGAGATGGGGCTCGACCCGACACAGGAGCAGATCGCCCTCTTCGAGACCTACCGGGAGGCGCTTCTTCTCTGGAGCGCCCGAATGAACCTCGTCTCCCTGAGGACGGAGCTCGATCTGCCCGTGCGCCACTTCATCGATTCGCTTACCCTGCTTCCCTGCCTGACTGCAGGACCCGGGACCCTCCTCGACATCGGTTCCGGTGCAGGCTTTCCGGCGATTCCCGTCAAGATTTTCCGCAAGGACCTCCATGTCACCCTCCTCGAGGCATCCCGGAAGAAGTGCTCCTTCCTCAAGGAGGTGATTCGCAGGCTCGGTCTTCAGGATGTGGCGGTCCTGAACTGCCGGCTCGAGGAGCTGCTGAAAAAAGATCCCCGGCCCTCCTATGACTGGATCGTTTCCCGGGCAACACTCAAGCTTCCCGAGCTCGTGGAGCTTGGCATTCCCCTCCTGAAACCGGGCGGGACCCTGGCGGCCATGAAGGGTCCCGGATTTGAAGCGGAAACGGCGGCGCTGAATGCGTCAGGAAGTAAGAAATATCGAGTAGTTGGGATTTACTCGTTCACACTTCCCGTGACCGGCGATAAGCGGCACATCATCCTTGTGGATAAACCCCGGTGAACCGGCGACCGAGATTGTTTTAACTATTTAATATCATTAAATTATTTTGTTGTGTTTCCTTCCTAAAATTTCCTTTTAAAAACCCCCTTTTTGTGTTAGCATCGACCAACTTTCATCCAGCCGGCAAAACATCCTGTTTCCAAGATAAAGAATGCAAAAAATTATAGCTATTGCCAATCAAAAGGGAGGGGTCGGGAAAACGACGACGGCCATCAATCTGTCGGCATCCCTGGCAACGGCTGAGAAGAAAGTTCTCCTGATCGACGGCGACCCCCAGGGCAACACGACCAGCGGGGTTGGAATAGACAAGTCATCGATTGAAAACAAGAATCTTTACCACGCCCTCATTGGGCGCTGCGCGATCGACGAGGTCATCGTGAAGACCCAGATCCCGGCGCTCGATGTGGCCCCCGCGAACCAGGATCTCGTCGGCGTGGAGATCGAGTTCGTCTCTCTCGAGCAGAGGGAACAGAAACTGCGGGCACTGCTGAAGAACCTTCAGACACCCTATGATTACTGCATCATCGACTGCCCACCGTCCCTGGGTTTTCTGACCCTGAACGCACTGGTGGCCGCGGACTACCTGATCATCCCGCTGCAGTGCGAGTACTTCGCTCTCGAGGGGCTGGCGCATCTGCTCAACACGGTAAAGCTCGTGCGTTCCCGGATGAACCCGTCGCTTTCCCTGGGAGGGATCCTGCTCACCATGTTCGACGTCCGCAACCGGCTTTCACACCGGGTTGTTGAAGAGGTGAGGAACCATTTCGGCAACAAGGTATTCAAGACCGTGATCCCGCGCAATGTCAGAATCTCGGAGAGCCCCAGCCACGGGCTCCCGATCATCCTCTACGATGTCAAGTCCCGCGGGGCCGTTGCCTATATGGACCTGGCTCATGAAATCCTTTATGACGGGAGAGCCTAGGATGTTGAAGAAAAACTCGCTGGGAAAGGGCCTGGGCGCCATGTTCCCCGACCTGCTGGAAAAGATCGGGGACAAGCCGCTGCTCGTGACATGCGGCATCGAGGAGCTCGTGCCAAATCGCTACCAGGCGAGAAAGGATTTTGACCCCGGGGAACACAAGAGCCTTGTCGCTTCCGTGCGCAAGAGCGGAATCATTCAGCCGATCGTGGCAAGGAAGTTTGACGGGGGCTATGAGATCATCGCCGGCGAGCGACGGTGGCGGGCCGCCCAGGAAGCCGGCCTCAAGAACGTGCCCGTCATCATCCGGGATGCGGGAGATCAGGATGCGGCGGTTTTTTCTCTCATCGAGAACCTCCTGAGGGCAAATCTCAATCCCCTGGAGGAAGCCGAGGCCTTCCACAGGCTGATAAACGAATTCAGCCTCTCCCACGAAGCCATCTCCACAACCGTGGGAAAGGACCGCTCCACCGTCACGAACGCCCTGAGGCTGCTCAAGCTGCCGAAAGAGATCCGCGAGGCCCTTGCCAGGAGAACCCTGTCGGCCGGCCATGCCAGGGCCATCCTCGCCCTGGAGTCCGCCGAGGAGCAGATCAGGCTGTTCAAGGCCATTCTCTCGAAGGGACTCAATGTCCGGGAAGCCGAGGATTTCGCCCGGGGCAAGAAGAAAACGAAAACCGTCAAAAAGAAGCCTGTCCATGACGAACATCTGGCAGAGCTGGAGAAACGCCTGTCGAGGCGCCTCATGGCACGAGTCAACATTCTCTCCAGGAAGCGCGGCGGTTCCATCGAGATCCGCTTCGGCTCCCCCGATGAATTGAACAGGCTTCTGGAAGTTCTTCTGACAAAGTGAGGAATTATCAATAACGTAGTTCTTGCGTAGCATCTTATCAACAAATGTTCATAAACTGTTTGCCGCCGAGGGTCACTTGGAGCATTTCTGGAAAAAAGGCATTAATATCATTAAGGAAAAGGTTACGAAGCAAAACTTCGAAACCTGGATCAGCCCCGTACGCATTTCCTCGATGGATGGCGCCGATGTCGAACTGTCGGTGCCGAACCGCTTCTTCAGGGACTGGCTGACTGATCACTACCAAGGCATCATCAAGGAATCCCTGTCTTCTGTGGCCGGGGTGCAGATGAACGTGATATTCATCATCGATAAAACGCCGGCCGAGGGAAAAAAGACCGTTGAAGTGCCGGCCCCTGTCGCCGCTCCCGTCTTTGAAAACAGGGTGGAGCAATCCCAGAAATTTCACCCGTCGTTGAACCCCAATTATCACTTCGAGCGTTTTGTCGTAGGCCCCAGCAACCAGTTTGCCCATGCGGCGGCCGTTGCCGTTGCCGAGGCTCCCGCAAAGAATTACAACCCGCTCTTCATCTATGGCGGTGTCGGCCTTGGCAAGACTCACCTTCTCAATGCCATCGGACTGCACACGTTGAAGCTCGTTTCTTCGGCCAATGTGCTCTATGTCTCGGCCGAAGAGTTCATGAACGAGATGATCAACTCGATCCGATACGACAAGATGCAGAAATTCCGTGAAAAGTACCGGAATATTGACTCTCTACTCATTGATGACATCCAGTTCATCGCCGGGAAGGAAAGAACCCAGGAGGAGTTTTTTCACACCTTCAACACCCTTCACGATTCGGGAAAGCAGATCGTCGTCACCAGCGACAAGTTCCCGAAAGACATCCCTAACCTGGAAGGAAGGCTTCGCTCTCGCTTCGAGTGGGGATTGATTGCCGACATCCAGCCGCCTGAGATTGAGACCAAGGTAGCCATCGTTGACAAGAAGGCCCACGAAAACAACATCTCCCTGCCGAAAAACGTGGCATATTATATTGCATCGAAAGCGGAATCCAACATCCGCGAGCTAGAGGGTTTCATCATCCGGATCGGCGCCTACGCATCCCTGACGGGACGGGAAATTGACATGGATCTCGTCAAGGAAGTGTTGAAAAAGTTTTTCAAACAGGGTGAAAAACCGGAGGTCACCGTCGATGAGATCATGAAAACGGTGGCTGCAAAATTCAATATACGAATCGCGGACTTGAAGTCGCAGAAAAAAAATAAAAACCTCGTGATTCCGCGGCAGATTGCCATGTATCTTGCAAGAAAACTGACCTCTCACTCCTTTCCGGATATTGGCGCAAAAATAGGCGGAAAGGATCACTCCACGGTCATCTATGCAAACAATAAAATCAAGGATCTTCTCGAAAAGGATCCGAAGATCGAGATTGCCGTGAAGGAACTTGAAGAAACTCTCAACAGGAGCTGACAGCTGTCCACAGGAATGATCAACAGATTGGATGGATACAGATCATCGAAATCATGGAAGGATTGGTTCTATCCACAAATTAACAACCCCTATTACTAATAATCCTGTTCTCTTCTTTTTTTTCTTTAGTTAAGAGTAAGTAGAGCCTGTTCGATTCGGGAAAAAAGGCAAGACGGGAAGGGCCTCGAAGGGATACGCCAACAGACAAGTGACGGAAAGGAAACGGGCTTATGGAATTCAGTGTGAAGCGTGACGTTTTCCTGGGCGGTGTTCAGAAAACCCTGGGTATTGTGGACAGACGCACCTCGATGCCGGTTCTGAACAATGTTCTCATCAGGGCAGAGGCAGACCGGATCCGCATCGTGGCGACGGACCGTGAAATCGGATTGATTGCCGACTACGAGGCGCAGGTCGTCAAGAACGGCGAGATCACCCTGCCCGCCCGCAAGCTTTACGAGATGCTCCGGGAAATCCAGGGAGAGTCGGTTCTCTTCAAAAAAGAGGATTCGAACTGGGTCGGGATCAACTGCGGGAAGGTCCATTTCAGGGTTCCGGGTATCCCGGCAGAGGAATTCCCGAAGATCATGGACGACGAGGAAGTCGGTTTCATCCGTGTGGACGGGGCCATGATCAGCGACATGATCAAAAAAACATTTTTTGCCATGTCCACCGACGAGTCCAGGGTCAACCTCAACGGGGTTCTCCTGAGGGCCGAGAAGGAACAGGAGACGGTAACCTTGAGAATGGTGGCCACCGATGGCCACCGCCTGGCCATTGCGGGCGCCGACCCGAAGGTCGAGCAGGTCGAGGGGTTCGAAAAGGGAATGATCATCCCCCGCAAGGGGATCACGGAGATCCGCCGTCTCGTCGAGGACAAGGACGGCCCTGTCGAGCTCGGGGTGAAGAAGGGGATGTGTGTCCTGAAAAAGGACGGCGTCATCCTGAAGGTGAGCCTCATCGACGCCGAGTTCCCCGACTACAAGCGTGTCGTCCCGAAAGACAAGGGCACCCTGGTGGAACTCGACCGCGACCCGGTGCTCCACGCCCTCAGGCGCATGAGCGTCATGGCCAGCGAGCGCTACAGCGGCGTCCGGATCCGGCTCCAGCCGGGCAAGATGGTCCTCAATTCCATCAACCCGGACGTGGGAGAGGCAAACGACGAGGTCGAGATCCAGTACCAGGAAGGCGACCTCGAGGTCGGGTTCAACGTCCGCTACCTCCTCGAGGCCATCGAAGCCGTCGACGAGGAAAAATTCACCCTGGAGATCCGAAGCGGCCTGCGTCCGGCCATTGTGAAGCCGGCACAGGACAGCGGGTATATGTGCATCGTCATGCCGCTCAAAATTTAGCGGTCTTCGACCGGGGTATCCGGTCAACAAGAGAAGGTAAGAAGGTGAGAGGGTAAGAACGTTGGATGGGCCAGTAGCCAAACTCCAACTTCCAGCATCTCCAACCTTCTCACGTTCAAACCCTCTTACCCTCTATCTTTAAGGCACCAGCATCCGGGCATTTTTGAACAGCCTGAAAAGATGATTATTGTAAACAGGAGCGAAAACAACCAGACATGTCTGAAACCTACAGCGCTGACAGCATCAAGGTATTGAACGGACTCGAGGCGGTCCGCAAGCGGCCCGCCATGTATATCGGGAGCACCGGCAAGGACGGCCTCCACCATCTCGTCTATGAAGTCGTCGACAACAGCGTCGACGAGGCCGCTGCCGGCTTCTGCGACACCATCGTCGTCAAGATCCGCGTCGACAACAGCATCCAGGTCGACGACAACGGGCGCGGGATCCCCGTGGATATGCACAAGACGGAAGGGGTATCGGCCGCCGAGGTCGTCCTGACGAAACTGCACGCCGGCGGCAAGTTCGACCGCGACAGCTACAAGATTTCCGGCGGTCTGCACGGCGTGGGCGTCTCCGTGGTCAACGCCCTTTCGAGCCACCTCGAGCTGGAGGTGCGCCGCGACGGGAAGGTGTACCGGCAGTCCTACGAACGGGGCGTGCCGATGTCGCCGCTCAAGGAAGTGGGGAAAACGCGGGGCAAGGGCACGACGGTCATCTTCACGCCGGACCCCGAGGTCTTCGAGGAGACGGAGTTCAGCTTCGACGTGCTCTCGAACCGCATGCGGGAGATGGCCTTTTTGAACAAGGGCATCCGCATCACCCTCATCGACGAGAGAAACGACGAGAAGGCCGAGTTCTACTACCAGGGCGGCATCGTCTCCTTCGTGGAGTTCATCAACAAGAACAAGGGCGTCCTCCACAAAAAGCCCATCTACATCGAGGGGGAAAAGGAGGACTGCGTCGCCGAGGTGGCGATCCAGTACAACGACACCTACGGCGAGAACGTCTTTTCCTACGCCAACAGCATCAACACCACCGAAGGCGGCACCCACATGAGCGGGTTCCGGTCGTCGCTGACGCGCGCGATCAACAACTACGCCATGCAGAACGGCTTCCTGAAAAACGGGAAAGACTCGATCAAGGGCGAGGACGTGCGCGAGGGGCTGGCCGCCGTGATCAGCGTCAAGATCCGGGAGCCCCAGTTCGAGGGGCAGACCAAGACCAAGCTCGGAAACAGCGAGGTGAAGGGCCTCGTCGAGGGCATCGTCTACGACAAGCTCACCACCTACCTGGAGGAGCACCCTCCCGTGGCCCGGCAGATCGTCGGAAAGTCCCTCGATGCCTCCAGGGCCCGCGAGGCGGCCCGGCGCGCCAAGGAGCTCACGCGGCGCAAGAGCGCCCTCGAGGTGTCGACCCTGCCGGGAAAGCTGGCCGACTGCCAGGAAAGGGACCCGGCTCAGAGTGAGCTCTACCTCGTCGAGGGCGACTCCGCAGGCGGCTCCGCCAAGCAGGGCCGCGACCGGCGCAACCAGGCCATCCTGCCCCTGCGGGGCAAGGTCCTCAACGTCGAGAAGGCCCGCTTCGACAAGATCCTCCAGAACGAGGAGATCAAGAACCTCGTCACGGCCCTCAGCGTGGGGATCGGCAGCGGCGATGACAGCGAGGACGACCTCGACATCAGCCGCCTGCGCTACCACAAGGTCATCATCATGACGGATGCCGACGTCGACGGTTCGCACATCCGCACCCTGCTGCTGACCTTCTTCTTCCGCAAGATGAAAAAACTCGTCGAGCGCGGCTACCTCTACATCGCCCAGCCGCCGCTCTACAAGATCGGCGACAAGAAGCGCGAGCTCTACATCAGCACGGACGACGAGATGAAGAAATTCATCCTCGAGAACGGCGTCAGCCGGATCCGGGTCGGATCGGGAAACGGCAACGCCATCACTGGCACCCGCCTCGCCACCCTGATCCAGAGGGCCATGCGGCTCGACACGATCCTGCTGAAGTTCGAAAAAGAGGAAAAGAACCGCGACGTCATGCACATTCTCGCCGCGGACCCCTCCTTCACGGCCGCCGACTTCGGCAGCCAGGTGGCCATCGAGACCGTGGGCAAGCGCGTGGCCAGGCTGCTGGGGGATCAGGTGGTGCAGGTCGTTGCGGACTTCAACCTCGAGCACGGCGGCTACAACCTCGTCTTCACGATCCGCCGCGACGGGCTCGAGCTGACCACGACAATCGACCAGGACCTCTTCGCCTCGCCGAAGTTCATCGAGGCGAGAAACCTGCTGTCCCAGATCAAGGTCCTCGGGGAGGCGCCCTTCACGGTCTTCGTGGACGACGACGAGGACAAGGGCAGCCGGCAGTTCGAGAGCCTCCAGGCCCTCACGGAGTTCGTCATGAACACCGGCAAGAAGGGATTGACCATCCAGCGCTACAAGGGTCTCGGCGAGATGAACCCCGAGCAGCTCTGGGAGACCACCATGAACCCCGAGAAGCGCACCCTGCTGCAGGTGAAGGTGGAGGATGCCCTCGCGGCCGACGAGATCTTCACGACGCTGATGGGCGACCAGGTGGAGCCGCGCAAGGAGTTCATCTACAGAAACGCACAGTACGTCTCGAACCTGGACATATAAAATACAGTGTCTGAGTGCCTGAGTGAAATTCGATCCATTCTTCACTCGGACACTTCGACACTCAAACACTTTCACGCACTTCTTTTCCCCCCATGGAAGGGGGGAATTTTGTTTCCCAAGGAGAGCTTTTTTTCATGGAGCTTTATCAGAAGAACATCCCGGTGAACATCGAAGACGAGATGAAGAAGTCCTACATGGACTACGCCATGAGCGTCATCATCGGGCGTGCCATACCGGATGTCCGTGACGGCCTGAAACCCGTCCACCGCCGAGCGCTCTTCGCCATGCACGAGATGGGCAACCGCTGGAACCGGCCCTACAAGAAATCGGCCCGCATCGTCGGCGACATCATCGGTAAGTACCACCCCCACGGCGATACCGCCGCCTACGACACGATCGTCCGCATGGCCCAGGATTTTTCGCTCCGCTACCCGCTGGTCGACGGACAGGGCAACTTCGGCTCCATCGACGGCGACCCGCCTGCGGCCATGCGATACACCGAGATCCGGATGTCCCGCATCGCCGAGGAGCTCCTGGAGGACCTCGAGAAGAATACCGTCGACTTTGTGCCCAACTACGACGGCTCCATGGAGGAGCCCTCGGTGATGCCCTCGCGCCTGCCGATGCTTCTGCTCAACGGCACCTCCGGGATCGCCGTCGGCGTTGCCACCAACATCCCGCCCCACAACCTGGGCGAGATCGTCGACGGCACGGTGGCCCTCATCCGCAACCCCGACATCACCGTCGAGGGGCTCATGAAGCACATCCAGGGGCCCGACTTCCCCACGGCCGGCTTCATCAACGGCCGCGACGGGATCCTCTCGGCCTACCGGACGGGGCGGGGCTCCGTGCGCATCCGCGCGCGGGCCATGGTGGAGCGGGCCCACCGCACCGACCGCGAGAGCATCGTCATCACCGAGCTTCCCTACCTCGTCAACAAGGCGAGCCTCATCGAGAAGATCTCCGATCTCGTCAAGGAGCGCAAGATCGAGGGCATCGCCGATCTGCGAGACGAGTCGGACCGCGACGGCATCCGCATCGTCATCGACCTCAAGCGCGACGAGGTCTCCGGCGTCATCCTCAACCAGCTCTTCAAGCACACCCAGATGGAGAACACCTTCGGGATCAGCATGCTCTCCATCGATGCCGGCCAGCCGCGGCTCATGAACCTCAAGGAGGCGCTCCAGCGCTTCGTCGACTTCCGCAAGATCGTCGTCACCCGCAGGACGATCTTCGAACTCAACAAGGCCAGCGAGCGTGCCCACATCCTCGAGGGGCTCATCACGGCACTCGACAACATCGACGCCGTCGTGGCCCTCATCAAGGCCTCCGAGAACCCCCAGACGGCGGCAGAAGGGCTCATGAAGACGTTCGGCCTTTCGGAAGTCCAGGCCAAGGCCATCCTGGAGATGCGCCTCCAGCGGCTCACGGGGCTCGAGCGCGGCAAGATCCTCTCGGAGCACGCCGAGCTCACCCGGCTCATCGCCGAGCTCAAGGGCATCCTCGAAGATCCCCAGAAGGTCCTGGACATCATCGTGGAGGAGCTCGAGGACTCGAAAAAGCGGTTCGGCGACGAGCGACGCACGGAGATCGTCGAGTCGACGGAAGACATCAACATCGAGGACATGATCGTCGAGGAGGACATGGTCGTCACCGTGTCCCACCAGGGCTACATCAAGCGAAACGCCGCGAGCCTCTACCGCATCCAGCGCCGCGGCGGCAAGGGCAAGATGGGGATGACCACGAAGGAAGAGGACTTCGTCGAGCACATCTTCATCGCCTCGACGCACAACTACATCCTCATCTTCACGAACCAGGGCCGGGTCTACTGGCTCAAGGTCTACCAGATCCCGCAGGCGGGGCGCGCGGCCAAGGGCAAGGCCATCGTGAACCTCGTCAACATGAACCCGGGCGAGAAGGTGGCCGCCGTTCTGCCCGTGCGCGCCTTCGAGGAGGGGAAGTACGTCGTCATGGCCACGAAGAAGGGCGTCATCAAGAAGACGGAGCTGGCGGCCTATTCCAACCCCCGCACCGGCGGCATCATCGCCATCAACGTCGAGGCGGGCGACGAGCTCATGGATGTCAAGCAGACCAACGGCACGCAGGAAGTATTCCTCGGGACCCGCAAGGGCATGGCCATCCGTTTCAAGGAGGAGGATGTCCGCTCCATGGGCCGGACGGCCACGGGGGTCATCGGCATCCGCATGGACGACGACGACCACGTCGTGGGGATGGAGATCCCCACGGAGGGCAACTCCATCATGACCGTCTCCGAGCGCGGTTTCGGCAAGCGCACGGAGATCGCCGAGTACCGCCTCCAGAGCCGCGGCGGCAAGGGCATCCTCAACCTCAAGACGACGCAGCGCATCGGGCTCGTCTCCGGCATCAGGCAGGTCACGGGCGACGAAGACCTCATGCTCATCAGCGACTCCGGCAACATCATCCGCATCCGCGTCGGCGAGGTCCCCGTGCTGCACCGCGCCACCCAGGGCGTGAAGCTCATCGACCTCGCAGAGGGGGAGAACTTCTCCGGCATCGCCCGCGTGGAGCGTGAAGGCGAGGTCAAAAACGGGGACGATGCCGCCGAGGACGAGACGCTCTTCGATGCGGGCGAGGGCGACGAAGAACAGGGCGGCCAATAAGAAGCCGGGAGCAGGCAATCATGGATTTCAAAAACATTTTGTCATTTTTCTGGCCCGACATCCACGACGCCGAGTCGGCAAAAAAGGCAGCCGACCAGGGATTTCTCGCCGCCATGCTCTATGTCTTTCTGGCCCTGACCCCGATTTTGTCGGGGCAGGTTGCGAAGATCTTCGACGTCCTCGTCGTGGCCCTCTGCGGCTATTTCTCGAAGCGGATGTGGAGGGCGGCGCCGATCGTCGGGCTTGCCATGATGGTCCCGGAGCTGGCTTTCGCGCTGCCCGAGGGGGTTTCCTTCCGGCTCGCCTCGGCCGCGATCCTGACGCTCATGTTTGTCAATGCCGCCAGGGGGACCTTCCTGTATCCCCGTTATGCAAAGCCGCCGCAGCCCACGGTGGAGGTATTGCCGCCGGAGCCGCCGGCCGATGGAGCCGCCGGGCCCCAGGAGCATGCGGGCGAAGATCAGAAGATCGGAAGCGCGGAAGAGCGGACCAAATCATAAATTCCCATCGACAAATTATTTTCCGATCTTCCGATCCTCTTCACTTCTGCGCTTCATTGGATCTGCGGGTCAAGATCGCCCCGGGGGGACGGCCCTTTACGGCTACGCCCTTCGCGAGGCGGCGAACTCGGACTCATCCAACGTTCTTACCCTCTCACCTTCTTACCTTCTTTTGCTGGCCTGACGTTCAGCGTCCCGAAAGAAAAGACAGAAAGCCCGCCGGGGTTTCCGGCGGGCTTTTTCATGTCGGACGGTTAACGGACCTTGCCGCGGTATTTCGTCGCGGGGAGGACCGTGGCGGGAACCACTTCCTGCGCGACCCAGGACGTCGTGTCGATCGTGAAGGCCTTGCTCGTGTAGATCATGTAGCTGCGGCCGGATTCCAGGGTCTTGAGGTTTCCGACGGTTTTGTGTCCGTGAAGCAACAGGTACTGCATCGGCCTCTCGAAACTGAAGATGAGCCCTACGTAGGGGTTGCCCGCGTATTTTCCGAAGACGGCATTGACGGATCGGTCCCCGGCGGGAAGCTTCGTGAACCGGACGGTGTTGTAGCCCTTGCGGAAGGACATCTCCGTCTTGACGACGATCTTTTCCATGTAGGTTGTCAGTGCCGCCGAGGGGGCCGTCTCGGTCACCGTCACCTCGTCCGGGTCCACCTGGGCCTTGTAGCCGATCTTGAGTTTATGGACGAAATACCTGCCTGCCCTGGTGACCTTCGAGGCAAACAATCCCGCCGAGTCTGTGAGGTAATCCCCCACGACCTGCCCGAGCTCGTCCTTCACGGTGACGCTGACGCTCTCCAGCCCTGAGCCGGATGGCAGCTCCCTGACGCTGCCGTTGATGAAGAATTCCGTCACGGGAAGCGGCACGGGCCCGTCCTTGTCGTACTTGACCAGGACCGAGTCAATGGTGCCGGCACTTTGCCCCCCCATCAAAGCTTCCGTTGCGCCGGCAAGGTAAACGGCCCCCGAGGAGTCGACGGTGGCCCCGTAGGCCCAGTCGTGCGAGGCCGTTCCGATTTGCCGGGTGAACAGCTTCCTGCCGTCCGGCGCGAAACGGGAGAGGAAGATGTCGTAGCCGCCCAGCTGCGCCTGCCCGTCGAGACCCTGGCTGGTGGCAGGGTAACCCGTGATGCCGGTGATGTAAATGCTGTCCTCGGCGTCGACGTCGAGCCCGTACGCGGCGTCGTTGGAGTCCGTGCCGAACTGGCGCGACCAGAGCTTCGTAAGGCCCGCGGTGAGCTTGACGACGATGATGTCCTCGGCGCCCGACCAGGCATTCCCGTCGAATGCCCCGGAGGTCGAGCCCGCGACGATGACGTTCCCCTTGCTGTCGACGGCGATGGCCCGGCCGGCGTCGTTGTCGCTCCCGTTGGCGGGCCCCCCCAGCGTGACGATCTTCCGGGTGCCGGGATCGAGCCATGCGTCGAATCTGGCGACGAACAGGGAGCCGCTCTCGCAGGCCTGGGCCCAACCCGTGACGACGATGGTATCGCCGCGCAGGCTCGTGGAGTCGACAGCCACTGCGTAGGCATACGTGTTCAGGGGTTCCGTGGCGACGCTGAACTGATTGACGGCCATCTGGCCGCCGTTGGAGTTGAACTGCACGATGAAGGCGTCACTGTATCCGCCGGGATCGGTCGCGCCGTCGATGGGGCCCTTCGTTGCCCCGACGACGTAAATGCGTCCGCTCGAGTCGGTGGTCACCGCGTTGGCGAATTCGTCCTCGGCCGTGCCGTTCTGCTTGATCCAGCGGATCGTTCCCTCGGTGTAAATCTTTGCCACGAAGATATCCGAGTTGCCGGCGTTTGCATTCTCCGGCGGGGCAGCGAGCTGCTCCGCACCGCCTGGCATGCTCCCCGACGTCGAGCCCGCAACATAGAGGTAGCCGTACCGGTCGAGGGTGATCCCCTCGATGAAATCATCGGCCGCCGACCCGAACTGCGTGACCCAGAGGAGGCCTCCCTGGGGGTCGAATTTGGCCACGAAGGCATCCGCTCCCCCCCTGTTGGTGTTCGGGACGAGCTGCCCCTCCGCGTTGATTGCCCCGTGGGTTGTGCCGGCCACGTAGACATTGCCCGAGGCATCCGTGACGAGGCCCTTGGCGTAATCGATCTGTACCGAGCCGAACTGCTTCACGAGCAGGGGTTGAACCGGTGCCGTGGCGGCGAAGGCCGACCCGGCAAACAGGGTGAAGAGGACGACGGCGACGACGAGACGACGGATTTTCATGACTCCCCTCCGAAGGAATCCCGTTGCTCGTCCCTGAGCGGCTGTGCGGGAGGTTGTGACGAAAAAGGGCGATCGGAAAGCGATGGGGAGTGCGCGGCAGGGTGCCGGGGGCAGCCCCCGGGCCCGGGGATTCCGGATCCGGAGGGTGCTCGGCTCGCCTGGCAGCCCTGCAGCCCTATCCCGCTTGAGCGGGACGTAGGCCAGCGGCTTTGCGTCCCATCCTTTCGGACGGTTTGCCCTTTTCAGGCTCGTCTCTCCTTACATCGTCAGATCGGCGGAAAACTTTAGGGGGAGGGCCGGGAAAAAGGGTGAAAGGCATGGTACGGATATTGCTAATCTGCACGGTGGAAACACCATGCAGGCATATCCCTGCAAGGCGCTGCAGGGTGTGCGGGCAGTGGAACGGACATCACGATTCGTGGTGTATCGGAATTCCCGGCGCCCCGGTGAGGCGAAATTTCAAACCCGGATTGCAGGTGCGATATGAGTCCGAGAGAATCGACAGCCGTGCGAGCTCCGATAGCAAGGGGAGGAGTCATGACCCAGCGACCGAAAGTGCTCATGATCGACGACAACAAGGAAATCTGCAGGCTCATGAAGGAATACCTGGAAAAATCAGGCCGATACGAGGTGACGGTCTTCACGGACGCGCGGATGGGCGTTCGCTACGCCCAGATCGAGAAACCGGACGTGATCCTGATGGACCTCATGATGCCCGACATGGACGGCACCGAAGCGGCCGAGTATCTCCTCGACGACGAAGAGACCCGGAATATCCCGATCATCTTCATCACGGCCGCGATCAAGAAAGACGAGGCGGAGGATCGCCTCGGCTGCATTCACGGGCATCCGATCCTGGCAAAACCCGTCACCCCCATCGAGGTCATGAACGAGATCGAAAAGGTTCTGACCTTCGCCTGAGAGGTTTCTTCCCGCTGAAAAACGAAAGGCAGGGTCCGTGGGCCCTGCCTTTTTCATTTCACCGCCGGCGGCTCGTGCGCCTCAGATCATCACGGCCGTCACGGCGTCCTCGAGGCTGATGACCCCCTGGAGCACCTTGTTGACGGCATCCTGCTTCAGGCTGCGGAACCTGCCTTCCCGCTCGGCGGCGGCGCTGATCTCGGCGGCGCCGGCTCCCTTCAGGATCATCTCCTGAATCCCGTTGTCGTTCACGAGGACTTCGAAGAGGGCCGTCATCCCCTTGAAGCCCGAGTTCTTGCAGGCAGGGCATCCCGTACCCCGGAAGAATCGTCCGCCTGCCATCGATTCGAGTCCCAGGGAGGCGAGGACCTGTTCCGTCGGCTCATAGGGTTCGCGGCAGGCAGGGCAGATCGTCCTCACGAGCCGCTGTCCGATCGACGCCGACAGGGCGGAGGCCGCGGGGAAGCGCTCCACGCCCATCTCGAGGAGGCGGGGGATGACGCCTGCCGCATCGGGCGACTGGATCGTGCTCAGGAAACGGTGGCTGGAGAGTGCCGTCTGGACGGCGAGCGCCGCCGACTCGGCGTCGCGGATCTCCTTGAGATAGACCACGTCGGGGTCCTGCTTCAGGATGAGCCGGAGATTGCCCGCCAGGGTCAGGCCGGCTTTGCGGTTGAACTCGATCTGGGTCACACCCGCCAGGGGGTGTTTGACGGGGTCTTCCAGGGTGAAGATCTCCGTGTCGGGCCTGGTCATCTTGCGCAGCAGGCTGTAGAGGGTGGTGCTCTTGCCGCTTCCCTCGGGCCCCGACACGAGGATGAGCCCCTGCGGCTTTTCCAGGACGGATGTGAGGCTGTCCAGGTCCTTCGGGGAGAGCCCCAGCTGTTCCAGGCCGAAGGAGTTGGTGCTCAGGTCCGTCAGGTGAAGGATCAGGTTCTCGCCGTTGACGCCCGGGATGGTGGAGACGAGCACGCTCATCTCCTTGTCGCCAACCCGTTCGACGAACCGGCCTTCCTGGGGAATGCCCCGGATGCTGCTGTCGATATTGGCCATATCCTTGACCCAGGAGATCACCGGGAGGGACATCGCTTTCGGCAGGTCGGGCAGGTCATGGGTGTTTCCGTTGACGCGGAAACGGACCCGGACGTTCTTCGTCTGCGGGGTGATGTGGATATCCGTTGCCCCCTCGCGAACGGCCTGACTGAGCAGCGTCTCGAGAAGCCGGTCGGCCGGGGCCCCGTTTTCCTGGACAGGCGCCGCAGCTGCCGGCTGGGGACGGGACGCGGCGGCCGCCATCGAAGGCGAGCCCATCTCCTGGGCCGCGGCCTGGAGGCGGGTCTCGGAGGAAAAGCTTCCCGAGGGCATGTCGTAGATGAGGCCCATGAGGCGGTCGAACTCGCGCTCCGTGCAGATGACCGGCTCCACCCCTTCCTCCGACTGCATCCTCAACAGGTCGAGGGCGTAGCGGTTGGTCGGGTCCGGCATGGCCACAACGAGGTTGCGGGAGGTCTTTCTCAGGGGAGCAGCCTGATGCTTCCGGGCAAAATCCATGGGGATGAGTCTCGAGAGGCTCAGATCGACAGGGTACTTGTCGGGCAGGTAACGCTCGATCCGGAGCTGGTTGCTGAGGATGTCCACGATCTGCGAATCCCGGAGGAAACCCTGCTGGACGAGAAGCTTGCCGAGCCTGAGGCCCGTGTAGCGCTGTGCCGCCAGGGCCTCCTCGAGCTGCATCTCGTCCAGAAGCCTTGCCTCCAGGAGAAGCTCGCCCAGCCTCTTCCACTGCCCGTCAACGACCGCCAGGTCCTTCGAGTCCGCTTTTCGGGTCTCGATCTCGGCGATGAAGTCGGGAAAGTCGTTTTCGATCAGGGTCTGCTCCTTGGCCACCGATGCGGCCCTCAGGAGGATCTTCTCCAGTTCCGCCACGTTGCCCGGCCAGGTGTACTCGACGAAGCGGTCCATCACCTCCCGGGTGACACCCAGGATGTTCTTGCGGAATTCCTGGTTGATGAGCTGGATGAAGTAGTCCACCAGCAGCGGGATGTCCTCCTTGCGCTCCCTGAGCGGCGGCATGTAGAGGGTGACCACGTTGAGACGATAGTAGAGATCATCGCGGAAGGTCCCTTCCTTGATCATCCCGCGGATGTCCTTGTCGGTGGCCGCAATCACCCGCGCACCCAGCGCGATCTTCTCCTTGCCCCCGATCCGCTGGAATTCACCGGTCTCGAGGACCCTCAGCAGGCGCGCCTGAAGGTTCAAGGACAGCTCGTGCACCTGGTGGAGGAAGAGCGTGCCGTGGCCCGCCTCTTCGAACTTGCCGGCCTTGCGGCTCGTTGCGCCCGTAAAGGAACCTTTCTCGTAGCCGAACAGCTCGGTCTCCAGAACCTGCTCGGACAGATCCTCGCAGTTGACGATGACGAAGGGCTCATTTTTTGAGGCAAAATTGTGGAAGGTCTTCGCCAGGAGCGATTTGCCCGTCCCCGTCTCGCCCAGGATGAGCACCGTCCGGTCTTCGGGCTTGATCATCATGATCTGGTTGAAGAGGATCCGGACCCGCTTGCTCTGTCCGATGAACTCCGGGAACAGGGCCTTGCCCTCCACCTTGCTGAGCAGATCGCTGACCTGCTCGAACACGGCATTGAATTCCTTGATATCGTCGCCCTTGCCCTGTTTCTTGCTCCTCGTCTGTCTCGACACGGCGGGAATGAGGTTCATCTTGGCAATGAAACTCTTCATGGGCTTCAGCAGAAGCCAGGTGATCAGGAGCGCGCATGCGAAGGCGAAGACCCCGATTCCCAGGCCCCACCATTTCAGGTAGAGTTCCGGGTCGGGGATGAGCCTCGTGTATTTCAGGATCTGGTGCGTCGTGATGACGGAAAGAAGGGCAATCCCCCCGAAGATGATGGGGACGAGGACATAGAGACTGATGTTGAAACGCGGGTGTTTCATGGCATTCTCACCTTGGGTACTTCCTGTTTTTCAGGAACATTTGCGCCGTGGCCGCGAAAAATCCTCTTTAAGCATCGAATAGAAGCGTCGAAAACTTTAACAGACCCGTCCCGTTTTGCAATACGACGCCGGTATGATTTTAAACTACGAGAATAGTATGGCTTTTTCCGTTTATCGGACTCGCTTTCCCTCGATGATGTCGCGGGGTTTACCGAACGGAAGTCGCACGAAAAAGAGGTGATGAGGAACGCCGGCGTCGCGCCCGAGAAACGAGCCTGTCAATCATGGCGAGAATTATTGCACGAAGTGTACCAAAAAACGCCTGTTTTCGCAAGGATGGAAGCAACCGCCCCTCATTCGGCCAGCTTGACGGCCGTGCCGACCAGGGTCACCTTGCCGATTTTCAACGGGGCCTTGCCCGGGGCGAGCCCTTCGTGGCGGACGTTAACGACGGCATCGGCCCCGAGCGACAGGGCCCTTTGCATGAGGCCCAGGAGGGCCCTTTTCTCTGCTACGCGCTGAAAGCCCGCACCCGCTGCCCCTTCTGCAGTCACGGTGCCCAGCTCCTTTGCCACTTGTTTTCCGGGGACCTCCGGCGTCGTGGCGATGGCGATCTTCTGCCGCAGAGCCCCGATTTCCTCGTCGAGGGCTTCCAGGAACGCCTTGCGCGCCCTGACTTTCCGGCTCTCGCGCAGGGCGAGGGCGTAAACGAGCCCGACGAAGACCGTGATGAGAATCACCGCACCGAGATGCCCGAGGATCGTATCCAGGTTCACGGTCCAGATCCCCCTTTGGCCGGGTATCCGTTTCCCGATCAGGACTTCTTGTCCTTCGGGGATTTCTTGTTCATCATGTCCCCCAGGGAGCCGAATCCTCGGGCGCCCTTCTGGAGATAGGGACTGTAAGAGTCCTCCCGCTCCTCCTCGGGCGCCACCGGAGAGAGAGACAGGCGACGCTTCTCCCGGTCCGCCGATTCCACCACGACCTCGATCGTGTCGCCCTGAGTGATGACCTCCCGCGGGTGGCGGATCTTCTTGCCCTTCGACAGCCTCGAGATGGGGATGAGGCCGTCGATACCGGCCTCCAGGGTGATAAAGGCCCCGAAATCGGCCAGTCGCGCGACGGTCCCCTGGTGGCGGGAGCCCTCGGGATATCTCGTTTCCACATTTTCCCAGGGGTCCGGAAGCGTTTCCTTCACGCTCAAGGTGATGCGGTCTTTGACCCAGTCGAGGTTGAGGATGACCGCCTCGACGGTCTGGCCCGGGGCGAATCGCTCGCGGAGGTCTTCCACCCGCCCCCAGCTGACCTCCGAGATGGGAAGCAGCGCCTCGATTCCGCCGATATCGACGAAGGCGCCGAAATCGCGGACGGACTTGACGGTGCCCGTCACCCGCATGCCTTTCTGGAGAGTCTCCTTGATGGCTTCCTTTCTCTTGCGCTCTTCCTCTTCGAGGATCCTGCGCCGCGAGACAATGAGCTTCCGGCCCCGCTCGCCGTACTCGATGACGATGAAGGGAAGCCGCTGTCCCAGGATGGTCGCTGCCGTCCCTCCCCGGCCAAGGCCCGCCTGTGAGAAGGGGCAGAATGCCCGGTAGGTCCCTGCGATCCGGACCTCGAGCCCCCCCTTGATTTCCTTTTCCACGATGCCTTCCACGGGGATGCTGTTCTGCCAGGCCTCTTCGAGATACTGGCGGGCCGCGTCCCCGGAGACCCTGGTCGTGAAGATCCGCTCGCCATGCCGAGATGAGAGGAAATAGGCCTTGACGGTATCCCCTTCCTTTATGGTCAGCTGCCCTTCCTTGTCGAGGAACTCGTTTTTCTCGACGATCCCTTCCGTTTTTCCTCCGAGGTCGATGAATACCCAATCCGCCGAGATCTTGGCGATCACGGCTTCAACGCTTTCCCCGGGTTTGAGCCGGACAGGCTTCTGATCGGCCGCTTCCAGGAGTTCAGCGAAACTTTTTTCTTCTTCCATGTGATTTTCCGTCCGAAATTATTTTTGGTTGCCTTCGCCATGGCCATGGGGGCAGGCGGCAGTGCAGGGGACTACTAATAGTCTGACTTGGCCCATTTGTCAAATCCTCACTTCAGGTCCCGGCAGCCATGCAAAAATAAGCTTGAACGGGGGTCTGATTAAGGATATCCATAGACTCAGCCGATAGGATTAGGAAACAGCTTCCGGCAGGCGCCAGCCCTGTCGCTGCAGACATGACGAAGGAGTCACCCGAATGCGAAAATCCCTTTTCTCAATAGCCCTCATCGTCGCGGCCGCCTTGTGTGTTGCGATGACCGTAACCCCTTCCGATGCCGCAACCCTTTACCGATGGGTCGACGATCAGGGCGTCGTTCACGTCTCCGAGAATCCTCCCGAAGGAAAGATGAAGGTTGCCGAGGCCGTCGTCGGGGAAGCGGAAAACAAGGGACCGGCCGCAGCTCCTGCCGGTGAAAAGAAGGAATTCCGCGTCCGCCCCGCAGAGGTCACCATCTACACGACACCGACCTGCCCCTGGTGCCACAAGGCGAAGGCCTGGCTGCGTGACAAGAAAATCCGGTACAGGGAGGTCGACGTGACGAGCGATCGCAGCGGAGCCGAGGAGATGGTGCGCCTCTCCGGCCAGACAGGCGTTCCCGTGATCGTCGTGGGAGGCGAGGTGATCGTGGGGTTCAATCAGAACCGCCTCAATGAGATTTTCAAGGATTGATTTTCTTCACGCCGCGTCCATACTGAATAAGACAAAAGAAACATCCACTCTCACCCCGACCCTCATAAATGGAAGGGAAGCATTCACCCTCACCTCCGTCCCGTTCGACAAGCCCACGGCCCTGAGCATGTCGAAGGGCTCTCCCGGGATGGAAAGGTATCATTCCCCCTCACCCTGGCCCTCTCCCTCGTAGGGGAGAGGGAAATCAAGGAACTGGGTTTTCATAGGGAGAGGGAGACTAGGGTGTATGTCTCCAGAGGGCGGATTTTCGTTGACTTGCCGAGTTGCCGGCGGTAAAAATTAATTACATCGAATCAACGCAGTTCCCATTCCAAACTCACTTTCGCAACCCGTGTTTTAATCCCGGAACTTTCGTTCAAGCCATCGTCGCAAAAGGTCAACTCACCAGCAAACGGTTCCCCGTCATCGGGTGCAGGGCTTATTTCAGAAGCCATCCCTTTTTTCCCGGGCCGGGGAGAAGTCAAAACGGGAGGTGGTCATATGCTGTTCATGATGATTTGCACCTGGGATCCGCAGGACGAACGGGAGGTCAGAACCAAACGGGCAAACTGGGAGTGGCCGAAGGAGGTTCGGGTGATCTCGGAATACTTTGATCTCCAGGGCTGCCGGACCATTTACGTGGTCGACTGCGATGCAGTGGGGCTCATCGCCTGCCGTGCAGCCTGGATCAATCTCCTGATGTTCGAGATCTTCCCCGTCTGGCCCCTCGGAGCGACCAAGGAACTGGTAAAGAAACAGGGGGCCTGAGGCGACAAGTCCGCCGAGAAAGGAGGTACGGGCTATGGGAAATCTGGAACTGACGTCTGAAGAGGAGAAGGAGCTTCTTTCCTTTATCGAGCGATATTACCACGACCTTCGCGTCGAGATCGCCAACACCGATGACCGGGAATTCCGCCGGACCCTCAAGCACAAGGAGGGCGTAATCCGGAACATCCTGGATCGCATGAAGGTCACGAACATTTGATGACCCCGACCTTGCTCTGCAAAAAAAAGACCCCGTTTTTCGACGGGGTTCTTTTCAGAGGGGGGGAGGGAGACGACCCTTTACCGGGTCGCCTCCCTGGAGGAGATCGTTTGTTCTTTGTTTACTTCTTTTCGCTCTTATCGGTTTCCTGTTTCACTCGTGCTGTCGAACGAGTTGACTATGCATATTGCACCTTCCGTGCCGACGAGGCAAAACAAATCTAACAATCTGAAATATTTAAGTTATTTGCAGAATTGCCCTTTATGCGGGCCTTGGGGGATACTGCGAAAACGGCAATAAATGTCGAAACAAAAAAGGTAGTAAACCGGAAAATCTTCGGGGAGCCTCAAAAAAACGGAGGAATATGGCCGGCCTGACAAAATTGACGACGAAAGCAGGGAATTACGAAAGAGAGGTCAAGGCTCGTCATCCGGCGTTGACAGAGGCGTGCCGGTGTCTCTAGAATGATTTTATGAAGCCTTATCAACCCTTCGATCACACGGCAGACCTGGGGCTTGTAATCAGGGGCGCAAACGAAGAAGACCTGTTTGCCAATGCCGCCTTTGCCGTCTTCGATATCATCACCGACCTCGGACGCGTCGAGGCGCGCGAGACACGCCGGATCGTGGTGGAAGGGGTAAGCCGGGAAGATCTTCTCATCAACTTTCTCCGTGAGGTTCTCTACCTTTATAACGGGGAGCGCTGGCTCCTGAAGGGACTGAGCGTCACAAGGGTCGACGAAAGGGTCCTCGAGGCAGAGGCCCTGGGCGAGCCATTCGACGGGCAGAAGCACGAAATATGCAAGGAAATCAAAGCTGTTACCTACCATCAGGCGGAAATCCGCAAGACCCCTGACGGCTGGACGGCAAGGGTGATCTTCGATGTCTGACATCAGGCTGCGGCGGCTCGACGAATACCGGTGGGAGGTGCCGCGGGAAGGCGCCATGCGTGTCCCGGGGATCATCTACTCGAGCGACAAGCTTATGAAAGCCATGGGCAAGGACGAAAGCCCGAAGCAGGTTGCCAACGTGGCCCAGTTGCCGGGGATCGTGAAACACTCGCTTGCCATGCCGGACATGCACTGGGGTTACGGTTTCCCGATAGGGGGGGTTGCCGCGTTCGACGTCGACGGCGGAATCATCTCGCCGGGCGGCGTGGGCTACGACATCAACTGCGGCTGCCGCCTCATGATGACAAACCTCCGCAGGGAAGAGGTGCGCCCGCAGATTGCGAAAATCGTCAATGCCCTTTTCCAGCATGTGCCTTCGGGTGTCGGATCCCGGGGGTCACTGAAACTTGCCCGCAGCGACGAAAAGCGTGTCCTTGTCGAAGGCGCCCGCTGGGCCGTGAAAAACGGCTACGGTTCCGAGGCAGACCTCGAGTCCATGGAAGACGGGGGCTGCCTGCCCGGGGCCGACCCTGAAGCGGTGAGCGAAAGGGCCCTCGAGCGCGGGAAAGACCAGGTGGGAACCCTGGGGTCGGGCAACCATTTCCTCGAGGTGGAAGTCGTCGAGGAGATCTTCGACAGGAACGTGGCCTCGGCGCTGGGGATCGAGGTGGGCCAGGTGGCCGTCATGGTCCACAGCGGCTCCCGGGGGCTTGGGCACCAGGTCTGCGACGACTACCTGGCGAAGCTGGTGAAACATGTCGACAAACTGGGCCTCAACCTCCCCGACCGGCAGCTTGCCTGCGCCTACATCCAGTCGCCCGAGGGTCGGCAGTACCTCTCGGCCATGGCCTGCGCGGCCAACTACGCCTGGGCAAACCGGCAGATGCTCATGCACTGGA
>DIFQ01000054.1 GCA_002419215.1 Syntrophaceae bacterium UBA5744 | reverse complement strand
TGCACAACAAACCCGGAAGACCCGACCTTTTTATATCTTCACTTCTTCATGCTCTCCGAAGCCCGCTTCAAGAGGAACTCCTGAAACACGCGGTCATGCTCCTGGCAGAAGGCCTCCTCGAAGCCGCAGCCCGCACAATCGATCATGAGCTTCTTGGTCAGTTTCAGGGCCTCCATCGGTGTTTCCAGGATCTCCATGGCGATCTTCACCGCCCGCTCGAGGAGCTTTTCGCCCTCGACAACCTCGCTCACCAGCCCGATCCGGCAGGCCTCCACGGCATCGATACGCTTGCCGGTGAGGCAGAGGTGCCTGGCGAGACCCTCGCCGATGATCCAGCGCAGGGGCGTAACCAGCGGGGGAATGCCGAACTTGATCTCGGGGTGCCCGAACACGGCCTTGGGCGAACAGATGCGGATGTCGCAGAGCTTCGCCAGGTCGAACCCGCCGGCGAGCGCCGGGCCGTTGACGGCGGCTATGGTGGGCTTGGGGAAATTCCAGAGGCCACGGTGATACCTGGAGGATGTCTCGAAGATCTCGCTGAAGCGCTCGGGGTGGGTGAACTCGGTGAGATCGAACCCCGCGGTGAAGGCATCGCCCGAGCCGGTGATGATCATCACGCCGACCGATTCCGACTCCTTCCACTTGCGCATGCACTCGAGGATTTCGAGCCGCATTTCGATGGATATGGCGTTTCGCCTCTCAGGACGGTTGAGGGTGAGAATCGCAATCCCCCCAGCCAGTTCAACAGCCTGGATCGTCTTCAAGTCCATACGCTTCGCTCCGCTCGTTCTTTTATTTCGTTGGTTCGTTGATTTCGTTTGTTTCGTTCATGGAATATTGTCTACCCAGTCTATCCCGTCCAATGAGTCATTGCGAGAAGCGCCAGCGACGAAGCAATCCAGCTGCTTCGCAGCGGGCTTCGGGTATCGGGTTTCGGGTCTCGGGATAGAAAGAAATAACGCAAATCCCGATATCAGACTCTCAGACGAAGATTGCCACGCCTCGCGATCCTTCGACAGGCTCAGAACAGGTGCTCGGCTCGCAATGACTTTTCTTATATTTTTACTTCTTTCACTTCCTTCACTTCTTCCACTTCCCTGGCGGCTCGGCTCCTAAGAAACAGATCGGATGGTCATTTCGAGCGGAGCGAAGCAATCTCAATAAATTCATGAGATTGCCGCGTCGGCCTGACGGCCTCCTCCTAAGAAACAGCTCGACCCATGGTCGAAAGATGTAGGGGCCGTTCCCCGAACGGCCCGACAAGCCCGATCGGGGATCGGGCCCTACGAGATTAAAGGTGTTTCTTTCATCGATAACCCCGACCCCAAGTCGGGGTCCGTTGCTCGCAATGACTTGTTTGGACGGGACAGACTATTTGTTTCCCTCAGCCCGACGCCTGAAGCCTGAAGCCCTGCCGCTCCGCGGCATTTCCCGACGCCCGAAGCCGGAATCCCGAATCCCTCTTTTTCCTCACTCAGACCCTTTCTTCACTTCCCCGCGAACATGGCCGTGCGCTTGCCGAAGAATGCCGTCAGGCCCTCGCGGTAGTCGTCGGACTTGGCCGCCTGGATCATCCCCGAACGCTCCAGCTCCAGCTGACGGTACAGCAGCCCCAACATGGCATTGTTGAGGTTCTCCTTGGCGATGGCAAAGGCACGCGTCGGACCGCTCGCCAGCTTGCCGATGACTTCGTCGGCCGCTTTCCACAGGTCGGCGTCGTCGACGACACGGTGCACCAGGCCCCACTCGAGGGCGTCCTGCGCGGAGAGAATCGGATCGAGCAGCACAAGCTCCATGGCCTTTCCGAACCCGATCAGCATGGGCACCACGAGGGTCCACGCGCCGTCGGGTACGAGGCTGACGCTCGTGTAAGCCTGCCGGAATATGGCCGAGCGGGCGGCGATACGGATATCGCAGGCCGCGGCGAGGCTGAACCCGCCGCCGCCTACAGGCCCGTTGACAACGGCCACGACAGGCTTCGGCATTTGCCTCAGTGCCAGTATGATGACGTTAAACGCCTTGACGAGCTGGCGGACGATGTCCTGGGGATAGGGCTGCATGTTCTCGTAGAACAGCTTCAGGTCCCCGCCCGAGCAGAAGGCCTTCCCCTCCCCTGTCAGCACGACAACGCGGACCCCGTCGTCATCGTGGCAGATCTCCAGGGCCCGTGCCAGTTCGCTGCCCAAACCGAAATCGATGGCGTTGAAATTCTTCGGACGGTTCAGCCGGATCGTGGCCACACCGCCCTTGCGCTCGAAGAGGATATTTTCGAAAGTCATCGCTACCTCTCGTTCATTTCGTTTATTTCGTTTATTTCGTTTGTTTCGCTGGTTCGTTGATTTCGTCTATTCCGTCTATTCGGTCTGTCCGGTCTTTCCCGTCGGGAGAAAGTCTTTCTGGTCAACTTCGCAGCCTACAGTCGACAGTCAACAGTCTACAGCCTACGAAAAAAAAGAAGTCGACAGGAAGTATCTGTTGGCTGTTGGCTGTCGGCTGTTGGCTGTTGGCTGTCGGCTGTCGGCTGCCTTTCCCTAAGGCAGCCCGCGCACAAAGTCCGCCAGTGCCCGGTTGAACGCCTCGGGTTTCTCCCTCATCGCGTAGTGGCCCGCTCCTTCGATGATGGCAAGCTTTGCGCCGGGGATTGCATCCGCGATAACCCGCGACATATCCGGAGGCGTCATCTTGTCCTCGTCACCGCAGACGACGAGCGTGGGGATGGCAATCGACCCGAGCTGCGCCTCAATATCCATCCTGTCGCAGGCAACCATATCGCCGTAAAAGACATCGGGATTCACTTTTGCGAGCCCCTCCTGCACGTACGGTCCGACCAGATCCCGGTTTGCTTTCGCGATGGCAAATTTCACGACGATCGAGATCACGGAGGGCAGATCGGTGTGGATCTTTTCGAGGATCATGGGGTTGACGGGCATCCTCACGCCGCCGCCGGCGGGAACGATGGCCGACAACAGGTAGCCCTCGCGGATGGCAAAGTTCATGCTGATCGCCGCCCCCAGGGACTGCCCCACCAGCACGGGCCCCCTCAGGCCCAGGGCGCCGATCGTATTCTTCACCCACTGCACGTAGCGCATCACGTCGCGCTCGCCCGCACCGCCGGAGAGGCCGTGGCCCGGCAAATTGATCGACGCCACGTTGAACTCGCCCTGCAGCGCTTTGTACTGGTTCTCCCAGGCGGTGTGATCGCCGCCCGAACCGTGGACGAACACAATGCCTTTCCTGCCTTCCAAAAATCCCCCGTCGTTCACCCAGCACGCGATGGCTGTCCCGTCTACAACGATTTCGCGGATCATGTATACTCCCCAATCGCTATCGCTTTGGTCTATTTAGTCTATTTAGTCTATTTGGTCCGATAAATGTCATTGCGAGCCGAGCCGAGCGAGGCGTGGCAATCAACGACTTATATCCTGTCGTAGAGGTCCGCCCAAATCGGATTGAAGGCATTCACGATGTCGATTTTCCTCGCCCGCCTTCCCGCCTTAATCTGCTTTTCGCGTTTGATCGCTTCAAGAGGATCACTCAGCGCTTCATAGTAAACCAATTTTGTCAGGTTGTACCGCTTCGTGAACCCTTCCACCATTTTGTTTCTATGTTCATAGGCCCTTTTCTTAAGGTCCCGCGTGACGCCCGTATACAGGACAGTATTGTTTTTACCCGTCATCATGTAAATATAGAGGGTCTTCCGGGTTTGTTGTGC
>DIFQ01000001.1 GCA_002419215.1 Syntrophaceae bacterium UBA5744 | reverse complement strand
TGTAAACGATGATCCGGGTTGCACATTTGTAAGGGCCTTCATAGGGGATGAAAGGGGGATTTTTTCATTGGCGAATCCGGTAAAGAATAAATAGAATACCTGTCCCTTCAGGAGAAAGCGTTGCCGATCGATTACAAAAAAGACCTGAACCCGGAGCAGTACCGCGTCGTCACGGCTCAAGGGGGGCCTGTGCTTGTCATCGCGGGCGCGGGGAGCGGCAAGACGCGGACTCTCACCTATCGGGTGGCCCGCCTCATCGAAACGGGCACGCCGCCGGAGCGGATTCTGCTCGCGACGTTCACGAACAAGGCCGCCCGCGAGATGCTGGGTCGCGTGGAACTGCTGTCGGGAGTCGATATCCGGAGGCTCTGGGGCGGGACCTTCCACCACATCGCGAACCGGGTTCTGAGGCGTCACGGCGACCGGTTGGGCTACGGCAGGAACTATTCCATCATGGACGCGGACGACACGAAATCTCTCCTGAATGCCTGCATGACCGACGCGGGGATCGACACGAAGTCGGGCCGTTTCCCCAAGGGTGCCGTCCTGGGCGAGATCATCGGCTTTTCCGTCAACACCGTGAACCCACTCGAGGAAACCATCGGGATGAAATATCCTCACTTCAGTCATCTCGTCGAGGACATCGTCGACATTGCCCGGGCCTATCGCGAGCGGAAGAAGTCGCTCAACCTGATGGATTTTGACGATCTGCTGGCAAACTGGCTCGAACTGCTTGGCAGCGAGCCGGAAGTCCTTCGGGAATACTCGGAGAGGTTCCTTCACGTCCTGGTTGACGAGTACCAGGACACCAACAGCCTGCAGGCGTCGATCCTCGACCTGCTCGGCTCAAGGCACCGCAATCTCATGGTCGTGGGCGACGACCACCAGAGCATCTATTCCTTCCGGGGGGCCAACTTCGAGAATATCCTCCGATTTCCCGATCGCTACCCCGACGTGAAGGTCTTCAAGCTCGAAACGAACTACCGCAGCACGCCGCAGATCCTGGACCTGGCCAATCGGAGCATCGTACGGAACCGCGACCAGTTCCAGAAGGAGCTGCGGGCCGTGCGCAAGAGCGGTTTCAAGCCTGTCTACATCCCGGTCCGGAACGTAACTCTGCAGGCGGCCTTTGTGGCCCGGCGGATCATGGATCTCATCATGGAAGGAATCCCGGTCCGGGAGATCGCCGTTCTCTACCGTGCCCACTATCATTCCATGGAGCTGCAGATGGAGCTCACGCGGCGCGGCATTCCCTTCGAGATCCGCTCGGGCATCCGTTTCTTCGAGATGGCCCACGTGAAGGACATCACATCCTACCTGAGGGTGCTCGTAAACCCCCTGGACGAGGCGGCCTGGAAGAGGGTGCTCGGGCTGTGCGAGAAGGTGGGGAGAGTCACGGCAGACCGCGTGTGGAAGGCCCTGGCGGCAGAAAAAGACCCCCTGGCGGCGATTCGGGACCCCGCCTGGGTGAAGCGCATCGGGAAGGCCGCTTCGCCGGGGCTTCTGAGGCTTGGCGAGACCATTGCGCTTTTGTGCGGGAAAATAGCCGAGCAGGCTCCTTCCGACCTCATCCACCTGCTTCTCAACCGGGGGTACCGGGAGGATCTGCAGGAGCGATACACGGACAGCTTCTCCCGGGAAGAGGATCTGGTCCAGTTGGCCAATTTCTCGGGCCGCTTTTCGAGCCTGACGGACTTCCTTGCCGAACTTTCGCTGCTGACGAACACAACGGAGAACGAGGACACCGGCGCTGCCGAGGCGAAGGACCAGGTGATACTCAGCTCCATCCACCAGGCCAAGGGCCTGGAGTGGACCGTCGTGTTCATCATCTGGTGTGCCGAGGGGATGATCCCGCTGGCCCGCGCGCTCAACGAGGCCGGCGGCGAGGAAGAGGAGCGGCGGCTGTTTTACGTGGCCACGACCCGCGCCAAGGACCAACTCTACCTCTGTCATCCCCTGATCGACTATTCCCGCGGGATGGGCATGGTGCCCCTGCGGCCGTCACGGTTCATCGAAGAACTCGAGGAGGACTCCTTTCACCCGACGGAGCTGCCTTACGAACAGTGGATCATCGATGAGGACTAGGGTACAGGGTACAGGGTACAGGGGGAGAGAGGCCTTAAAGAATGCAGAATAAAGAAAAAGGATCGAGGATTGAATATCCCCGATCCTTTTTTATTTCACCGGTCACTGGTCACCGGTCACTGGTCACGCGCGCGTTTCGCGCGCCTAGAATGCAAAGCTCAGATTGATTCCGCCATAAAAGTAGTTTTCCTGCTGGCCGTTCTTGCTGCGGCCCTTCATTTCGTTCTTTGCATCATCGGAAAGGGGGAACACCCAGGACACCGTCGGTGCAATGGTGACATATTTGTACGGCGTGATGGGAAGCGTCGCCGAGATCACGCCGTCGTGGAAATTGCTGAACTTGTCCGTCGTCGGCAGCGCGTTGTCGTCGTATTCAGGATAGGTCGATGCGTCATCGCTCAAGAGATAGCTTACCGAGCCGGCGAGCTTCAGGCCGATCATCCTGGCGATCTCGAAGGTGTGGGACACCCCGAAGAGGAAATACCACTGGTGGTAATGATCGATCTCCTTGTAGATCGTGAGCGTCGGGGTCAGCAGGACATTTCCGGCAAGCGAAATGAAGAGCTCCTGGGAATCAAGCGGGTCGGCTGCCCCCGAGTTCGGGGCGTTCAGACCATAGTAGATGTATCCCAGGCCCGCCGTTACGGGACCGAAGGCCTTGCTGTAGGAGAGGGTCAGGTCCGTCTCCGTCCATGTGCTCGAGTAGGAGGCATCCGTCGTCGAGTAGGGGTTGGTATCCAGGTTTCCCCACAGGTTTGCGCTGAAGCCCTTGTAGCCGACCGTCATCGACGGCTGAAGCACGAGGCTGTCCCTTGTTTGCTGCTGGCCACGCCAGATGTAGGCGCTGAGGGCCGATACGGTGAAGTCGGTCGTGGGTTTTTCCTCCACCGCAGCGGGAGCGGTGGGTTTGGCCTCCTGGGCCATTGCTTCCGTCAGCAGGCCCACAGCGATGACCAGAATGCTCAAAGTTGCCATAACAAGTCTCAGAATCCGATCCCATAAAGCCCTCGTCATATCAAAATCTCCCTTCATGATTTGATGACCCGGTCATGTGACGCTTGAGGGACGTTAGCACCCGCCGTGATCACCCGTCCTTATTTTGAAGGAGGAGAGGCCGCAGGCCCGGCTGAGGGGGGAAACAGCGGAGCCTGCGGCCCGGGGGCGTTTTCCGTCGTGGCGTCTGGTGATCCCATAGAACAAGGTTTGTGCCATGAAGTGAGAAATACGAATGATGAGTTGTAACTAACAGATATGATGTAATATTTCGGTGGTTGACCCTGGCAATGAAAGGCGGATCAATGGGCGAATATGATAACATATATGTTAAATACTGATAATAAATCTACATTAATGTATATATACATAATATTGAGACGAACGTGAATCGAATAATAAGAAAGGGAGGCGAATTGCATTGCCTCCCTTTCTTATTATCTCATTGATTTCCAATACCTTGCAGCCAGTCTGCCGAGGCACTGCTTTGGATTACCCGCATCGGCCCGAAACCCGATGCCTGATGCCTGATGCCGGCAGGCGCTCGCGCCTGCCTAGAACCAGTGGTCCGACTTCTTCTTCGCCTCGTACTCCGCCTTCAAGGCGCGCTCGGTTGCCTCGGAGATCAGATCCACGCTCTTGGTCCACTCCTCGAACCGGATGTCGACGCCGAAGACGCCGCAGATCTCGTCGTGTTCGTCGACAATGGGCGCCGAGACGGTGATACAGAGGGCGCCCGTCATTTTGGAGATGTAGAAGTCCGTCACGTGAATCTTTCCGGCTTCCATGGGCCGGATGAACCACTCGCGGTTCGAGTAGTCCGTGCCGACGCCGAAGTTCTCGTACTTTGCACGGTGCGTGATGTGGGTGACGTTGCGCGTGACCTTTTTCCCGTGCGTGTCCACGACGTAGGCGAATTGGATCGAGGGGTTCTCGTCGATGAACTGCTGCATGATCGACTCCTGCATCTCCGGGTTCATCGACTTCATGACGGGGTGGTCGATGACCTGCTGCACCACCGCGACGGCAGCCTGGGCCGCGCGGTACTTGATCTTTTCGAGATCGGACATGAAGAGTTCGGGGAGGAACTTGCGGACGACCTTTTCCATCTCGTCGTTGGAGATGCTCGTCATGCGTCCCCCCTCATACTGCTTCATGACCCACTTGTGGATCGCAGAGATGCCGGGGTGGCGCTTGTCGATGAGCTCCCCGTTCCTGAGATCGAGCCGTGAGTTGATCCAGTGGACGATCCCCGCCTTGCCCGACTTGTCGGTGATCTCGAGCATGATGGGACGTCTGAGGATCTTCGTCGTGTCGAAGATGTTGTAGATTTCCTCGTTCTTCACGAGACCGTCGAGATGCACGCCGGCGCGGGTGACGTTGAACTCGGAACCGACAAAGGGGTAGTTGGGGGCGATCTTGAAGTTCATCTCACGCCGGACGTAGTCGGCAATTTCCGTGATCACCGTCGTGTCGATCCCGTGATTTTCCCCGTGAAGCTGGATATACTCGAAGATGAGGCCCTCGACGGGCGGGTTTCCCGTTCGCTCTCCGATCCCCATCAGGGTTCCATTTGCGCCGCTGCAGCCGTAGAGCCACGCCGTCGTGGCATTGATCAGGGCCTTGTGGAAGTCGTTGTGTCCGTGCCATTCGAGCAGGTGCCCGGGGACCCCCGCGTCCTCGATGAATGCCCGGACGATCTTGTCGACGCTCCTCGGCAGGGCCGCGCCGGGATAGGTGATCCCGTAGCCCATGGTGTCACAGAGACGGATCTTGACGTCGATGCCGCTCTGTTCGCGCAGTTTCATCAGTTCGTTGGCAAAGGGGATCACGAAGCCGTAGATGTCCGCCCGGGTGAGATCCTCGAAATGGCACCGGGCGACGATCCCCGCTTCGAGGATGGACCGCACCACGTCCAGGTACATCTCCATGGCCTGCTTCCGTGTGACGCCCAGCTTGAGAAATACGTGGTAGTCGGACACCGAGGTGAGGATGCCCGTCTCCTTGAGACCCGCGTCCTTGACGAGGGGGACGTCCTCCTTCACGGCGCGGATCCAGCCGGTGATCTCCGGGTACCGGAGATTCATGCTGCGGCAGGCCTCGAGCGCCTCGCGGTCGCGCTGGCTGTAAAGGAAGAACTCCGTCTGGCGGATGACTCCCTTTTCGCCACCGAGCCGGCTCATCATCCCGAACAGATCGCTGATCTGTTTGACCGTGTAGGGGGGGCGTGCCTGCTGGCCGTCCCGGAAAGTCGTGTCGGTGATGAAGATGTCCTCGGCGGGGCTCATCATGACGAGCTTGTGGTCGAAGACGATGCGGCAGACCTCGTCGTACGGGAAGACGTCTTTCTGGAGGTTCGGCTGATCGACGTCCTTGATTTCATAACGCCAGAATTTCGTGTGCTCGTGATCGAGGACCTTCTTTTCCTTGTTCCACTTTGCCATGTTGCTTCTCCCTGCACCTGCATTGAGTGAATGAATAAACGGCCGGACGGCTTTCGGCGTCCCGGTCCTTACAAAAAAAAGGAGGAAACGTTTGATGTTCCCTCCCTTGTCTCTTCCCGTTCGAAATTGGATTCAACCAGTCATGGAGGGACCACCCCGGGCCAAAACGATCGTAGGCTGCGGTTCAGCGGCCTTCAGGCACGCCGAGTCAGGCCTCGTCTCTAAACGGCGGTTGGGGTTCCCGATCCTCATCCCGTTAGAATGCCTTCCTTTTTCGCTTTCCCACACCGGTTTCATCTGCAAGCTACCGGGGGAGAAAACCTTCACTGATTCCATAAAGAATCATCCCGCCTTTGTCAATAGGTAAAAACGTAACGGGCACGGACAGGACAAATAAGAAGCCGCAAGCCACAAGCCGCAAGGCAATAACACTTAAATCCCGATACGTGGCTTCGATCATCACAAGGCAGGACATGATGGGTCTTTTATCGCCCGATGCCGGAATCCCGAGTCCGGAAGCCGGCTTTTGCCTCACTGAACGATCTTCAGCGAGAGTTCCATGAGCTGCTCGATGCTCACCTTCGACGGTGCATCGGTCATCGCATCGGTTGCCTTCTGCGTCTTCGGGAAGGCGATGACGTCACGGATCGACGGGGCGCCGGTCATGATCATGATCAGGCGATCGAATCCGAAGGCAATGCCCCCGTGCGGCGGTGTTCCGAACTCGAGGGCGTCGAGCAGGAACCCGAACTTGCTTCGCGAATCCTCGGTGCTCAGCCCCAGGGTCTGGAAGAGCTTCTGCTGGACATCGGTGCGGTGGATCCGGATGCTGCCGCCTCCGATCTCGGTCCCGTTCAGCACCAGGTCGTAGGCCCTGGCGCGCGCCGTCGCGGGCTCCGTGTCGAGAAGCGGGAGGTCCTCCGCCACAGGCGAGGTGAAGGGGTGATGCTTGGCCACGAAGCGCTTCTCCGTGTCGCTGTACTCCAGCAGCGGAAACTCGACGACCCACGTGAAAGCAAGCTGGCCCGGCTGGATCAGGTTGAGTTTTCTGGCCACGTGGATGCGCAGGTTCGCCAGGGCGTCATTGACAATGCCGGGGTTGTCGGCCACAAAGACGACCAGGTCGCCCTCCCTGGCGTCCATCGCCCGGTTGATGGCCTGCACCTCATCGGGTTTGAGGAACTTCACGATGGGTGAGGTCCAGCCGTCGGCGTTCACGCGCGCCCAGGTGAGGCCCTTGGCCCCGTAGTCGGATACAAAGTTCGTCAGGCCGTCGATGTCCTTGCGGGAAAGCTGCCGGTTGTCCTCGATGCGAATGGCCTTTACGATGCCGCCGCTTGCGGCCACCTCGTTGAACACCTTGAACCCGCAGTCCTTCACGATCTGTGTCACGTCGCGGAGCTCCATGGTGAAACGGGTGTCCGGGTTGTCCCGGCCGTAGCGTTCCATGGCGTCCCGGTAGGTGATCCGGGGGAAGGGGGTCTCGAGAACCCGACCCGTCCCGGCCTTGAAAATGTGGGCCATGAGGCCTTCCATGGTGTTGATGATGTCCTCCTCGTCGATGAAGGACATCTCCACGTCGATCTGGGTGAACTCGGGTTGCCTGTCCGCCCGGAGATCCTCGTCGCGGAAGCACTTGACGATCTGGAAATAGCGGTCGAAGCCCGAGATCATCAAAAGCTGCTTGAACGTCTGGGGCGACTGGGGAAGCGCGTAAAACGTCCCCTGGTTGACGCGGCTGGGCACGAGGTAATCGCGGGCGCCCTCGGGCGTGCTCTTCGCGAGCATGGGCGTCTCCACCTCGATGAACCCCTTGGAGATGAAGTATTCCCGTGTTGCGGCGGCTACCCGGCTCCTCAGGAGGATGTTGCGCTGCAGCTCCGGTCTGCGCAAATCGAGGTAGCGGTACTTGAGCCGGATGTTTTCCGAGATCTCCGTCTCGGCGTCGAGCACGAAAGGAGGTGTCTTTGCCTCGCTCAGGATCTCGAGCGTGTTCACCATCACCTCGATGCCGCCGGTGGACAGTTCGGGGTTTTCCATTCCCTCGGGCCGTTTCCGCACCGTTCCCTTCAGGGCCAGGACGTATTCGCTCCGGATGCGGTGCGCCTCCTTGTGGGATTCGGGCTGCACCTCGGGGTTGAAGACGACTTGCACGAGTCCTTCGCGGTCGCGCAGGTCGACGAAGATGACCCCGCCGTGGTCTCGGCGGCGATGCACCCAGCCCATCAGGACCACTTCTTTCCCTGCGTCGTCCACCTTGAGATGCCCGCAGTAGTGGGTTCTCTTGATTTTTGAAATGAAGTCGGACAAGGGGTTTACCTCCCTGTAAAAAGCAGAATTTGAGAGGGTGAGAGGGTGAGAACGTTGGGTTCGGCGGCGGCTGATCGCGTATCCCGCGCTTCTCCAACTTTCTGACCTTCGAACCTTCTTACCCTCTGCCTGTTGTGGTCTTGCATCCAGCCGCTGTCGAACTGTCCCATGTGAAGCTACCCGCCCACGGGGCGGGGCTTGCGGGACGCGCCCCCGGTCAGTTCTTCGAGAGGATGCTCAGGATCGTGGTCTCGGCGTCATCGAGCCCGATGGGCTGCTGCGCGCTTCCCTTCATGTCCCGCAGGAGGGCCTTCTTTTCCTGCAGCTCCCGTTCGCCCAGGATCAGCGTGAAGCGGCACCCGAGCTTGTCGGATCGCTTCATCTGGCTCTTGAGACTTCGGGCCGCATAGTCCGTCTCGATGCGGGCGCCCGCCATCCGCAGGCGGTTGCAGAGCACGAAGGCGAAATCCTGCGCTTCCTTCCCGAGGGCGGCGATGAAGAGATCCGGTTTCCCGACGACGCCCTCATCGGGAATGGGGGCTACGGCGATAAGGCGCTCCAGTCCCACGGCAAAGCCGATGCCGGGGCTCTCGGGGCCCCCCAGGTCCTCGACGAGCCGGTCGTAGCGGCCGCCTCCCGCGATGGCGTTCTGGGCCCCCAGGGCCCCCGTGGTGACCTCGAAGGCCGTTTTCGTGTAGTAGTCCAGACCGCGGACCATCCGCGCGTTGACGGTGAAGGGGGTGTCGAACTGACGGAGGCCCGCCTGGACCTCGCCGAAGTGATCCCGGCACTCCCCGCATAAAAATTCGATCAGCAGGGGCGCCGTGGAGACGATCTCCTTGCACCCTTCCACCTTGCAGTCGAAGACCCGGAGAGGGTTCGTCGAAAGCCGCCTCTGGCAATCCTCGCAGAGGCCGTCGCTCTTTCCGGCCAGGTACGCGTGGATCACGTCCCGGAACGCCGGGCGGCAGGCCGGGCAGCCCAGGGAGTTGATCTCGAGCTGCGCATCCGACACGCCGACGCCCCGAAGGAAATGGATGAGCATCAGGATGACCTCGGCGTCCACGCGCGGGTCTTTCGAGCCGAGCAGTTCCGCGTTGAGCTGGTTGAACTGGCGGAACCTCCCTTTCTGGGGCCGTTCGCGGCGGAACATGGGGCCGATGGTGTAGAGCTTCACCACGCTTTCCGATGCGTAGAGACTGTGCTCGAGGTAGGCCCGCATGACCGATGCCGTGGCCTCGGGACGCATGGTCAGGGATTCATCCCCGCGGTCCGTGAAGGTGTACATTTCCTTTTCGACGATGTCCGTCGTCTCGCCGATCGAGCGCTTGAAAAGCTCCGTCTTCTCCAGGATGGGGAGGACAATCTCGCGGAACCCGAAATTCCCGAATATTTCCCGGGCTTTTCCCTCCACGTATTGCCACTTTTCCGATTCGCCGGGCAGGATGTCTTTGAAGCCCCTGACGGCGGTTATGATCTTCATGATGGTATGGCACCCAACAGCTGAATTTGAACCTGAATAGCTAACACAATCCCTCCCGAAAGGCAATATAAATCATGGGTTTTTGAAGGGAACGACTTCGTAACGCCGACCGTCGGCGGTGACGCGGACGGCCCCGTGGACGTCGGTGCGGAAGACGGAAGCACCCGTCTGTCGGTATCGTTCGAGGACATCGTCGCGGACGGAGCGCCCCGTGCTGATGATGATCGTCCCGGGGCGGACTGCCTGGAGGAAGTGCCGCGTGCCGGACCAGGGGGACCCGTGGTGCGGCGCAAGCAGGATGTCGCTCTGCAGATCTTTGTGCCGGGAGGCGAGCATCGACTCGGTGGGCTCGCCGATATCCGCAGGGAGAAGGAAGGCCGTTTCACCCCACCGGAGTTGCAGAACCAGTGAGCGCTCGTTGATCTCCCGGTCGCCGAGCACCGTGTCCGCCGAGAAGACTGTCCCGGGGTTGAGAACCCTGATGTGCACTCCGCCGATGTCGACCGGCGCCGATTTCGATGTGAGAAGGCGCGGCGCGATGCCTTTCCGCCTCATCGTTTCCGTCAGGGCGGCGCCCGAGTCGACGAGCGCTTCGTCGCCGTTCGTCCATACCTCCTTTACGTCGAAGTTGTCCAGAATATAAGGAAGGCCGTTTGCGTGATCCGGGTGGGGGTGCGTCAGGACGACCGTGTCGATCGTTCCGATCCGTTCGTGCCAGAGAAAGGGGGCGACGACGTAGCGGCCCATGTCGAAACGGTCGTTGTAGGAGCCGCCCCCGTCGATGAGCATCCGTTTTCCTCCCGGAAATTCGACGAGGGCACAACTGGCATGGCCCACATCGAGGAAGGTAACACGGAGGGCGTCCCGGTTCTGCAGTTTCCGGTGAAGCCAAAGGGCATCGCCGGCAAGGAAGATCAGAGCCAGGGCCATGACGGCAAGCGCCTTTCGCCGGGTGCGGAAGAGGGGAACCCCCGGCGCGTCGCGGCCGGGCAGACCCGGCAGCAGGGCCGCTGTGATCAGCAGGACGTAGTAGGCCGCAAGTTCCGCCACGGTGGGCGTCGTGATGATCGAGGAGGCCCCGGGGAGGGCGGCGAGCCAGTCGTTGAGATCGAGGCAAAGGCGGGTCAGCCATGCGGTAACGTCGATGAGCGGGGCCGAGAGGGATTCGGAAAGCGGCGCAACGAGAATGAGAACCATGGAGAGCGGCAGAACGACGAAGCCGAGGATCGGCACGAGGAGGAGATTGGCCACGAGGGTGATGTTGGAGACGCGGTTGAAGTAGTACACGATGAAGGGCAGGGTGCCCAGGGTGGCGGCGGCAGAAACGGCAACGAAGAGGGCAAGGTCAACGGTGATTCTCCTGCCCAGTCTCGCAGGGCGCCCTTCCGCCCTGTTTTTCCACGCCGTCAGTCGCTCCGTGATACCCGGCATGAAAAGCAGGATTGCCGCAACGGCCGTAAAAGAAAGCTGGAAGGAGATGTCGAACAGGGCGGCGGGGGACAGCACCAGGATGGCGAAGGCTGCCAGCGCCAGGGTGTTGAAAAGGTCTCTGCCGCGGCCCATCAAAATGGTGAGGAGCAGGGACAGTGTCATAAGCAGGGCCCTCACCGTGGACATGCCGAGCCCTGCGACGAAGGCGTAGAACACGACGGGCGCGAAGGCGAACAGTGCCGAGAGTTTCTGGAGGTTGAATCGCAAAAGCAGGTACTCCGACGATTTCAGAAGCGTCCGGATGAGGAAGAAAGAGATCAGGGCGATGATCCCCACGTTGAAGCCCGAGATGGCTATGATGTGGGAAGTCCCCGTCCGGTTGAACCGGTCCTGGATCGCCCGGGGCACCTCGCTCTGCTCCCCCAGGGTCATGGCCTGGATCAGGGTCCCCTCGGGGTAGGGGGCCTGGGCGCGTATGCGGTCGCGGATCCCGGTCCGGAACTGCTCGAGGGCCTGACGCAGGGGGTGCCCCTGTCCCTCGCGTATCAGAACGATCTTCCGGGCGTCGTTGACGAAACCCCTCACCCGGATGCCCTGGAGCCGGAGGTATCGCTCGTAGTCGAAGGCGCCGGGATTTCCGAAGCTCCGGGGGTGCCTGAGGCGAATTTCCGTCCGAATGAGATCCCCGACCTTGAAATGACGCGTGTTCTCCCCGACCGAAAGCAGCAGTTTCCCGCTTACGACCCGGGAAAACCCTTCGCCGGAAATCCGCGAGGCTTCCAGCACGAGGGACGTCCTGTCCTCGGAGACCCTCGGGTTTTCGCAAACGATTCCGTCGAGGACAACCTTGCCCTTTTCCGCCCAGTGCGCGATGTGATCCGGTACGGGGTCGTCATACAGGATCGTGCTGATCCCGTGGATTCCAAGCGCAAAGAAACAGAGCCCGACCAGGCAGAACGCCGGGGCATGCCGGCGGGCGATGCAGGCAAGCAGGGAGAGAATCAGGCCGCAGGCGAAGAATCCCAGGACCCACGGACGGTGAATTTCGACGGTGTACCCGAAGACGATACCGCCGATGAAGAAAAGAAGAAGAATGGGAAGGGGACGCTTGATCACACGCTTGCCTCACCATGGGCTGCAGGCTTAGTAAGGGATTCGCTCATAGCCCATTCGCAGTGACCGGTGACCCGTGACCGGTGAAGAGGAACATGAAAGCACTGCTGCCTGGCTGGAAGGAGGTTGTCGTGCCGAATAGAAGAGGTCAAAACACATTTGCGGCCGCCTGTCAACGGGTTGAGACAGGAAATGCTAAAGATTGCCGGAAATGTGACGAAAGTAACAGGTGAAACCTTTTTGTTTAGAGGCTGAGATATGCCGAGGATTACAAATCCCCCCTTGGTCCCCCTTTTACGAAAGGGGGGTGGGGGGGATTTAGGCAATCGTCAGTGGGGTGCTTTAGCGTGGCAACAGGAAGTCAGCTCATCGAAAAGGATCAGTTGGAGAGGAACACCCGGTGGATCGTCTTTTCGCGAATCGCCGTTGTTTCCTATTTCCTCGGCGTGACCGTCTTCATCCAGTTCCGCGCTCTCAGGCAGTTGCCGGAGGAGTATCTCTGGACCAGCTATTTTCTCATCTCGGCCATTTACATCTTTTCGGTCCTTTGTCTCGTCCTGCCCAGGGCGACGCGCTATTTCCGGATGAACATTGCCATCCAGTCCGTCTTCGACGTGATCTTCGTAACGGGGATCGTACTGGTCACGGGAGGGATCGACAGCGTCTATTCGGTCCTCTACTCGCTCGTGATCATTTACTCGACCCTGTTGATGGGCCGGAAGGGAGGGCTCGGGATCGCGGCCCTGAGCAGCCTGTGCTACGTGGTGCTCATCAACTTTGACATCTCCGCCATCTTCGAGTTCCTCTACGAGGAGGGGATCGTCCCCAGGGGGGAACTGACCCGGAGCTACATCATCACCCGGGCCATCACCCATGTGGCCTCTTTTTTCCTCATGGCGCTGCTGACGAGTTTCGTCGTCGAGCAGGAACGCAAGACCAAGCGCCTGCTGGTTGAAAAGGCAACGGCCTTCGACCGGCTAGATCTTCTGCACCGAAGCATCATCGAGTCCATCGACACGGGCATCCTGACGGTCAACCTCGAGGGGCATATCCGTTCCTTCAACCGCGCCGCCGAGGAGATCTCCGGTTATGCCTTCAGCGAGGTCGGCAACCGCAACATCGAGGAGATCTTTCCCGGTGTCTCGGCCGTCATCTCGCCAACCAGGCCCGAAGAAGGGAAGCGACAGAGGAGGCGATTCGAGATCGTGATCCGGAAAAAATCCGGGCAGTCGATGATCCTGGGCATCTCCGAATCCCCCCTTTTCGAGCGAGGCGTGAAGATCGGCGGCATCCTGATCTTCCAGGATCTGACGCCTTTCAAGGAGATGGAGCGGGAGGGCGAGAAGAACAAACAGCTGGCCTTTATCGGGCAGATGGCGGCGGGACTCGCCCACGAGTTGCGCACCCCGCTTCAGTCCATCAGCGGATCCATCCAGATCCTCCGCCGCGACCTGAAGCTCGAGCCCACGGACGAGCGGCTCATGCAGGTCATCCTCCGGGCGAAGGACCAGATGGAGAGTCTCGTGAAAAATTTCCTGCTCATGGCTCGATCGAATCTCGGAAAGCGAACGGAAACCGATATCGGCCGGCTCGTGGAGGACGTCATCGAGTCGCTCACCTACGGCGCGGAATGGAATCCCCGGGTGGAGGTCCGGAAAACCCTCGGGCAGGGTCTTCGGGTGATGGGCGATCCCTCCGAGATCCGGCAGGTCCTCTGGAACCTGATGATCAACGCGATGCAGGCCATGCCGAAGGGCGGCACGCTCCGTGTCACGGCCTGCCCCGACCGGATCGACGGGGAGGCCCCGTCCGTGAGGATCGAGATCGGTGACACCGGCTCCGGTATCGACCCGGCCCACCTGGAGAAGATCTGGGAGCCCTTCTACACGACCAAGGAGCGCGGAAGCGGACTGGGGCTCGCCATCGTGAGGAGGATCGTGGAAAGCCACGGGGGCCGCGTCGAGGTGCAAAGCGATGCCCGCGAAGGGACCCGGTTCTCGATCGGGCTGCCCCGGATTGATGCGGGACGGGAAGAGGCGGGCAGCGACGACAGGGACCGTTCGGCACGGCACGAGGCGGTTGCAGCGACAGGCTGAGGAGTGGATATGGAACGGATTCTCGTTGTCGACGATGACAGGGGCATGCAGGACGTCCTCGACATCATGCTGTCCCGCGCGGGGTACCAGGTCGCGACGGCCGATGACGGGGCCGCGGCGCTCGAGATCATTCGGAAGAAAAAATTCGATCTGGTCATCACGGATCTGAAGATGCCCCGGGTGGACGGCATCGACCTGCTCAAGGGTGTCAAGGAGACGGCGCCGGAGACGGCCGTGATCCTGCTGACGGCCTTCGCCTCCGGGGAGACGGCCCTGGCGGCCATGCGCGAGGGAGCCTACGACTACGTCGAGAAGAACTTCAATGTCGATGACATGCTGGCCATCGTTCGGGATGCCATCGACAAGAAGGAGACCGCCCGGAAAGAGCCCGCGCTTGCCCCGCCTCCGGGGGAAGACGCCCGGTATTTCGGGACCATGGTGGGGCGAAGCAAGGAGATGCAGAAGGTCTATGCCCTGATCGGCAAGGTGGCCCAGACGCCGGCCAACGTGCTCATCCTGGGCGAAAGCGGGACCGGGAAGGAGCTCGTGGCCAGGGCCATCCATGACAACAGCGCGCGCAAGGGCAGGCCCTTCGTGGCGATCAACTGCGGAGGCATTCCGGACAACCTCCTGGAGAGCGAACTTTTCGGCTGCATGAAGGGATCCTTCACCGGGGCGCACGCCGACCGTGCGGGCCTCTTCGAAGTCGCGCGGGGCGGGACGATCTTCCTCGACGAGATCGCCGAGCTGCCCGTCATCCTCCAGGTCAAACTGCTGCGCGTCCTACAGGAGAGGACGATCCGCCGGATCGGAGGCTCCGAGGACATCAGGGTCGACGTCCGGATCGTCTCGGCGACCAACCAGGACCTCCAGGCGAAGGTGAAGAAGGGCGAATTCCGCGAGGACCTCTACTTTCGCCTCAACGTGATCCCGATCCACATCCCGCCGCTGAGAAAGCGCAAGGAGGACATCCCCCTCCTGGCGCAGTACTTCATCGAGAAGTACGCCCGGGAGTTCGGCAAGGAGGTCAAAAGGATCTCGACGTACGCCCTGGAGCTGCTCATGGGCTACCCCTTCCCGGGAAACATCCGGGAACTGGAGAACATCATCGAGCGCAGCGTCGCCCTGGAGAGCTCCAGTATCATCCTTCCCGAGAACCTGATCATCGCGGAAGAGGGCAGCGGCGCGGTCGCATCGAGCGTGCCGGCGGGGGCATTCCCGGAGACGGGGATCGATCTCAACGGCGAACTGGAGCGATTCGAGCGGGAGATCATCGTAAAAGCCCTCGAGAAGGCCAGGGGTTCCAAGACGAAGGCGGCCTCGCTTCTCGGGGTGAGTTTCCCCAGCCTGCGACATCGTATCGAGAAGCTCAGCATGGAGAACGGGGAAGGGGAGGGAAGGTGATGAAGTTCAGCAGATGCTGATGAGACCCATCACTTTCTTCCGGGTATCGAAGAATTTGAACTGGGGCACGGAAACGGAGGATCAGTTGTAACTACTCGATATCAATACAAAATACTAAATATCAATAAAAATGCATGCTGTGGCATGCGATTTGCTCAACCAGGGTCAGAACGAAAAAAACACGAAAAGGGAGGGCGAGAGAGTAAAAAAAACAGTTCGGTCTAAAGTTATCAAAGAAGAAGGCGATAGTTCTTATCAGAAAATATACAAAGCAAATCGAACACGGAGGTTATCATGATCAGTTATTTCGCGAAAAAGAGAAACAAGAAGGGCTTCACGCTGATCGAGCTCATGATCGTCGTGGCCATCATCGCCATCCTGGCGGCAATCGCGATCCCGCAGTTTTCGGCATACAGGCTGAGGGGATACAACACGGCAGCCAAGGCAGACCTGAAAAACGCCTACACGGCCGCCCAGGCCTACTTCAGCGACAGCCCCGCCGCTACGCTCGATGCAGCCAAACTCGCTCTCGGCGGCTTCGTAGGGACTGCTAACGTGACTCTCACGGTTGTGAATGGCACGATGGCCGCCCTGAGCATGACGGGGGTACACACCGCAACCGGAGCCACCACTTATACGATCAGTTCCACGGGCGTCATCACCCCGTAAACGCCTTCAGCAAGGCATCGGACCGAGGCCGGGTGAAAGGGGATCCTTTCACCCGGCCTTTTTTGTGATGCGGGATCGTGTTCGCGATTCGACCGATGAAAAACAAACTCGGAAACTCGATGATTGGGCCTGTTTCTTGCTTTTGATAAGTGACTCGAGCTTCTCGGGTTTAACAGACCCATTGCCGGAAAGACGGGATGCAGGCTGAACGTGTTCCACAGTCAAAGAAGAAACGCTTCTATCGGGATGTGCTGATCGGCTCTCTTCTGGTGCTGATGACGCTTGCCCTGTACTGGCCGGTTCAGTCATTTGATTTCGTCAATTACGATGACGAGGTCTACGTGACGAACAACCGCCAGGTTCGGGGCGGTCTCTCTCCGGAAGGGATCGTGTGGTCGTTCTCGAACGTCGACGCCGGTTTCTGGCAGCCGCCTGTCTGGCTGTCGCACATGCTGGACTGCCAGTTTTACGGTTTGAATGCCGGCGGGCATCACTGGACAAGTGTGCTGATCCATGCGGCCAGCGGGCTTTTGCTTTTTGTCGTCTTGTCGCTCATGACGCACTCGCCCTGGGCAAGCGCGCTCGTGGCAGCCCTCTTTGCCGTTCACCCCCTTCACGTGGAATCGGTCGCCTGGGTCGCGGAAAGGAAAGACGTCCTCTGCGGCTTTTTCTGGATCCTTACGATGGGTGCCTACGCCCATTATGTAAAAGTTCCGACCCCGCGGAGGTATCTTCTCGTCCTGGGTTCATTCGTCCTGGGCCTGATGTCGAAGCCGATGATCGTCACCCTTCCATTTGTCCTGCTGCTTCTTGATTATTGGCCCCTGCGGCGGTTTCGTGGGGTGGAAACCGTCTTCGACCGGTGGTGCGCTCGCGCCCCTGTGTCCGCGCGTGCGCCGGGTGTCCGGCTCGTTGCGGAAAAGATGCCGCTCGTTGTTCTCTCCGCCGCCGCCCTGACCTATGTTGCCGAGCACCATGTCGGGGCCGTGAAGAGCATGGCATCCTATCCCCTCGGGGTCCGGCTGGCCAATGCCGGCGTGTCCTATGCACTCTATGTCTGGAAGACGATCTGGCCCGTCGACCTTGCCGTCCTGTACCCCCATGTCGGGATGCCGCCTCTGTGGCTGGTGCTGGTCTCCGCGGTGCTGCTTGCGGCCGCAACCGGGTTCGCCGTGCATGTCCGCGCGCGAGCCCCCTGGCTCACGGTAGGGTGGTTCTGGTACCTGGGGACGCTGGTCCCCGTCATCGGCCTCGTTCAGATCGGTTCCCATGCGATGGCGGATCGCTACACCTACATCCCCCTGTTGGGCCTGTTCATGGCCCTGGCCTGGGGGGCAAAAGAAACCGTTGCGAAGCGGCCGGGCTGGAAAAGCGGCATCGCAGGCCTTGCCGTTCTCTCCATCGCGGTTTTGCTGATTCCCGCCAGGGCGCAGATCGGGACCTGGCAAAACAGCGTCACCCTTTTCGAGCATGCCCTCACGGTGACAAAGGACAACCCCGTTGCCCGGTTCAATATCGGCGCCCATTACCTGGGGAAAAATGATTGCACAAAGGCCGTGCCTCATTTTATGGAAGCCATCGAGATGAAAAAAGACTTCGCCCTGGCCTTCCACTGCCTGGGAGTCTGCGACTCGCGTGGCGGCAATGCGGCAGGGGCCCTCCACCACTTTGGGCAGGCCATCCTGATCGATCCCCGGTGGAAAATGCCCCGGATCGACCGCGGACTTTTGCTGATGCAGCAGAACAGGTTGGATGAAGCCGTGGAGGATTTCAGGCAGGTCCTCCGGATGGATCCGGCGAACGAGACCGCCCACACGAACCTGGGCCTGATCTTCCTCCGGCAGGGGAAACTGGGCAATGCCGAGACTCATTTGAGCGAGACTCTCCGCGTGAATCAACGAAGCGCCGAGGCACACAACAATCTCGGCATCGTTCACACGGCACAGGGCAGGACGGAAGACGCCATCGCGAGTTTCCTGAAGGCGCGGGAGCTCATGCCTGGAAACGAAGCCATAGAAACAAATCTGAGAATCGCCTGCGAAAAACACAAGAAAGACTTACAGGGGAAAGGTTCCATCTAGATCGTGTCAAACTCCAGAGTCGTGATCGAGGCCGGTGCAGCGGGACATGATGAAATCCCGTCCCGATCGGTCGCGGAAGCTTCCAGCCGGATTGAGCGGATCCTCTGCATGGTGATGATGTGTGCCCTGGCGGGGATTCTCTTGGTCGAGGCGCTTCTCTGCCTGACGCCGCCCGTCTCGCGCGATGCCCTGATCCACCATCTCGCCATCCCGAAACTCTGGCTGCAGAATGGATTCACGGAACTTCCCTGGGTGGTCTTTTCCTATTACCCCATGAACGTCGACCTCCTGTACCTGCTTCCCCTGTCCTTCGGCAATGATATCCTTCCGAAATTCATCCACATGGCTTTCGGGCTCGGAACCGCAATCTTGCTCTATAACTATCTCCGCATGCAACTGGGACGGATCTGGGGGCTTTTAGGCGCACTCCTCTTCCTGTCCACACCGATCATGATCCGTCTCTCCACGACGGCTTACATCGACCTGGGGATGCTCTTCTTCATCACGGGTAGCGTGCTGTCGTTTCTGCGCTGGCGTGATGCCGATTACCGCCGGTCGCGGTGGCTCGTGCTCTCCGCCCTGTGCATGGGGCTGGCCGCCGGATCCAAGTATAACGCCATCATCGCCTGGGCCTGCCTGAACCTGGCTGTCGTCTTCCACCACAGCCGGGATACGAACAGGTCTCGAGAGTCCCTGAAAAATGGAGGATTGTTTTTTGCGGCAGCCCTCATCGTCGTATCCCCCTGGCTTGTGAAAAACATCCTGTTGACCGGAAATCCGGTTTTCCCGCTTTTTGACGGCTTGTTCGACTATTTTCGGTCCGACCCGCAGGCCGTCGGGCACGCTGCTGCAGCGCCAAGGGGCGCTTTTGCGTACAATTTGTTCCAGGAGCGCGAGTGGGCTTACGGGGAGAACCTCTGGCAGATCCTGCTGCTCCCGATTCGCATTTTCTTCGAGGGGAAAGATCATGTTCCGCAGTATTTCGACGGGGTTCTGAACCCCCTGTTACTCATCATGCTCCCCTTTGCCTGGCTTGGCAGAAACCTGAAACGGGATCGGGCATTTCTTCTGTCTTTCTCGGTTTTTTATTTCTTTTTCGCCGCTTTCACCGCGGGTCTGCGCGTGAGATATCTCCTTCCGATCGTTCCCTGCCTCGCAATCCTTGCCGCGGGAGGGATTAAAAACCTCTCCGAATGGCTTAAAAGCCGATCGCAAGCGCTCTTTCGTGCCGGGTTAGGGGCCGTGCTGGCCGTGACGGGCTTCTGTCTCGCCCTGAACGGGACCTACTTGATGTCTTATTTCGAGGCCATTCGGCCGGTGCCTTACCTGCTCGGAGAAGAGTCCCGGGACGGCTTCATTTCACGCCACGTGGGAAGCTACCCCGCCATGCGTTATGTCAACGAAGCGCTTCCTCATGATGCCGTGGTGCTGCTCCTGTTTGTCGGAGGGCGGGGATATTACATGGAGCGCCCGTATATCCATCACGTCTTTTCCGAAATGGGCATGGTCCGTCGCATGGTGGAGGTCTCGGAAAGCAGGGAATCCCTCAGTCGATACATCGAATCGCTCGATTGCACTCATGTCCTGATGCGCGAAGAGCTGTTCGAGAAATTCCTTTATGATAACTACAACGAAAGGGAGGTCAGGGTATTCAAGGAGAGGATGGCTCCTTTCTGGCGCGTGATGTACCGGATGAATGGTCATGCGGTATACGGACTCAATCGGACCTGATCGATTGCGGTGCATGGAATCCCGGCCGGCTGAAACAGTACGAAATTCGTGGACGTTGGTCTTCCACGGGCAGCCGGATCACGTCGCGGTGAAGGATGAATATCGCCTGGCGAAGGAAACGGGCAGTCGTTTCGATGGTTTTTTCGTAGAGCAGGCTTACCTCTCCCTGAAGAACCACCTTTACAACGATTGGGTGCGGAAGCGAGCCATACGGGAGCATATTCCCCTTCCCGATTTCACCCGCCATGGACCGGACTGTGTTTACGGAGCTTTCCGTTTCGGCGCTGCGGTGCCTGAAAAAAAGAGCAGAAAGCAGGCCCCTACGTCGCGGCCGATGCAACGCGACTGCCCTTCAAGAAAGGGGTATTTCGAAGTGTCGTCTGTTCCGAGGTCCTCGAGCACATCGAGGATGACCTCGGGGCCATTGACCGGATGGTGTCTGTCCTGGAACGGGGAGGCCGCCTGATCGTGACCTCTCCGCACCGCAGGGATTTTTTGCCGTCGATGACCGTTTCGTGGGGCAACACCGCCGCTGCGAGTTGCCGGAGATGATCGGTATGCTGGAAAAATCGGGCCTGCGGAGCCTGTCCTTCGCAAAGGTCCTGGGACCCCTCGAAAAACTCACCATGGGATTTGTGGCGGCGTTTCTCACCGTGATCCCTTCTGCCGGACGATCGTCGATCGCGTCAGGCATCGGGCGGCGCCCCCCTGCCGGGCTCGTGAAGGCCTTCGATCTGATCAACCGCATTTACGCGGGTCCGGCACGGATCGACGCCCGTCTTGCGCCGTTGCGTCTGGCCATGGTCCTGCTGGCCGTGGCTGAGGAGCCGCGGCAAAACGGCGGCTGATCCCGAACAGGCAAAAAAGTCTTTGCCTGACCCCATTCTTTGCGATAATACGAACCAGTGAAGGATGATCTTTTTTCTGTAAAATCCGCCCGGCCCCTCCTTTTTCAAGGGAGGGCGCAAGGAAAACACCCTTTCAAAAAGGGGTATTTCGGGGGATTTTAAAGGTTTGCGGAAAATGACCATGTCTGCATCAGCGCCGGGTGACTCGACCCTGGTCGACGAATACCTCAATTATCTCGCCGTCGAGAGAGGGGCCTCGCTCAACACCCTGGAGGCGTACAGCCGCGATATCGGGCAGTTTCTCGACTTCGCCGCCACGGCCGGTGTCTCGTCGCCCGCTGCCGTGAGGCCCGAGGATGTGACGGCATTCCTGGGGGGGCTTCGCGAACAGGGACTTTCCCCGACGTCCATGAACCGGAAGCTGGCCGCAATCCGTGGATTTTACAAGTATCTCCTTCGCGAGGCCCGGCTGGAGGAGAATCCGCTGTCCCGGGTGCGGATTGCCCGCACCTGGATGCGGCTTCCCGGCACGCTCAGCCGCGAGGAGATGGATGCCCTTCTCGGCCAGCCCGCTGATGCAACCCCGGCGGGCATCCGGGATCGCGCGATCCTGGAAGTTCTCTATGCCTCGGGGATCCGCGTTACCGAGCTGGCCACGCTGACCCTCAACCGGGTGAACCGGCAGATGGGGTTTCTCGTCACGGTGGGCAAGGGACGCAAGGAGCGGATCGTGCCCGTGGGCCGGTCGGCCCTGGAGTGGCTCGCGCGATACATCGAGCAGGCCCGTCCCGTGTTCCTGAAAAAGAGGACGTCGAGCGTTCTCTTCCTGAACCGCTCCGGTGAGGGATTCACCCGACAGGGGCTATGGAAACTGATCAAGAAATATGCAAGAATGGCGGGACTCGAGCGGAAGGTTCATCCGCACACGTTCAGGCACTCCTTCGCTACGCATCTGCTGGAAGGGGGCGCCGATCTCCGGTCCGTGCAGGTCATGCTGGGTCATGCGGACATTTCAACGACCCAGATATACACGCATGTGACCCGGGACAGGCTGAAGGAGGTCCATAAAAGGTTTCATCCGAGAGGCTAGAAGCGGGTCTGGGATTCCTGCCCAGACCCTTTCCTCACAGGCTCCCTCTCCCTTTGAGGGGAGAGGGTCGGGGTGAGGGTGAAAATAGGACGACGAGGGACGAGAAATAAAAGGATAAACAGAGAACCACATGGATTATTACAAGAGGGATGAACGGAGGGAGCGGAAAAAGCGGAAAGAAAGAACGGGGCGCCATCTCATCCTATTCGTCGGGGCCCTGGCTGGAGTAGCCGTCATCGTCGGTGCGGGGCTGCTGTTTGCCTTCTACGGGGAGATTTTTTCCTACAAGGGCTTGAAGGGGCTCGTCCGGGTCAGCATCCTGGGCAAGACGCCGGAGTTCCATCACCTCGTCATCGAGAGGAACGGAGCCGATGAGCGCCTTACGGCCGGCGACGTCTTCAAGATTACCTACCGTGACGAGTTCATCATCAAAAAGGTCTCCACGGATTCCCTGTTCGAAAAGAAGATCACAGTCGACGCGGAGGGCCTCGGCGGGGCGAACGACCTCAAGGTTCTCCTCAAGGCCGTGGAGCTCGTGGACAGGGCGATGCGCGCCTCCGTGCGGGAGGCCCTTCGCGGGAAACCCTTCCCGGATTCCGCCATCACGATCCGGTACGGCGAGCAGGCCATCGGGGCCGTCCCGGTCCGTATCGAGCTGACCCCCCAGGATTGGCTGCGCTTCGCGAAGATGCCCGAAAATGCAAAATGGCAGGCACAGGCCCTCGAGAAGGCCCTCGGCATGAACCCTGAGGATACGGCCCTCCGGAAGACGCTGGCCGAGCAGTACCTGGAAGCGGGGAAAACCGAACAGGCCATGACCCAGTACCGGGCTGTTCTCACCCGGAAGCCCGATGACATGACGGCCCTGGCCGGGCTTTCACGCAGCTATGTCGAGCGGAAGGACTACACGAAGGCTCTGCCGCTCACCAAGCGCATCACCGAACTCAATCCGAAGGATGCGGGGGCCCACGCCATCGCCGGGTTCCTGTATGCGAAGATGGGCAAGTGGAATGAAGCCGTCACCCACTACCAGGCGTCGCTGAGGCTCAAGCCCGATGATGCCATGGTCCATTTCAGCCTGGGGGGTGCCTACGAGAAGACGGGAAAACTCGCCCCGGCCATCAAGGAATACGAAGAAGCTCATAAGCGGATGCCCAACGACCAGCGGATTGCCCAGGCGCTGGCCGACTCCTACCGCAGGGCCGGCAAGGATCAGGACGCTGCAAAGCTCTACTCGAAGCTGGCGAAGAAGAACCCGAAGGACCCGAACGCCTACGCCACTCTTGCCCAGGCCCACGGCAAAAAGGGGCAGGTCAAGGAGGAGATCGAGAATTACAGGAAGGCCCTGGAGATTCAGCCGAAAGACCCCATTCTCCACTACAACCTGGGGGTGGCCTACGACAAGGCGAAGCGTCACAAGGAAGCCCTTGCCGAGTATGAGAAAACGCTGCAGTTCAAGCCCGACGACACGGATGCAGCGGCGAGAGTCGCGGAATATTATTTCCGCGAGAAGCGTTACAAGGAGGCCGTTGTTGCCCTCAACCGGATCAAAAAGGCGGCCCCGAAGAACCCGAGGGTCTATGCGGACCTGGGCTTTGCCTACGGGGAATTGAAGCAGTATCCCGCGGCGGAGGAGCATTACAAGAAGGCTCTCCAGATGGGCCTCAACGACCCGAACATCCATCTCAACCTTGCCGCCATCTATGAGAAGCAAGGCCGCTCGAGGGATGCGGCAAAGGCCGCCGAGAAGGGGGGCAAATCGGGAAAGACCTCGACGGAGGCCCTGGAGCGCATGGGTGCCCAGCAGATGAAGGCGAAGAACTACGACGCAGCCCTCAAGACCTACCGGCAGCTGGCAGCCGCAGACCCCAGGCGGGGGCTGGCCTATGCCAACATGGGATACATCCACAGCACCAAGGGGCAGACGGACAAGGCCATCGAGAACTTCAAACTGGCCGTTAAATATGACAAGGAGGACGAGGGCGCCTGGCTCGGACTCGGCGAGTCCTACGAGAAGAAAAAGATGTACAAGGAGGCGATCGAAGCGTATAAGGCCGCCTATCAGATCAACCCCGAGTCCAGGGCTGCAGAGAAAATTCCGCAGTTGAGGATCAGGATGCTAGAGGAAAAGCACCGGGACTAGGGCACAGGGAAGAAGCCGACAGCCGACAGCCCACAGCCGACAGAATTCGGCGTCGTATCTTTTCTTCAGACTGTAGACTGTAGGCTGTCGGCTGTAGACTGCCGCCTGTAACCTTGGGATAGCAAAAAGAAGACGGTTCGGTAAAGATGAGTACCATGCGGAAGATAAAAATCGGCAACATTAAGGTGGGTGGCGGGGAGCCTTTTGTGCTCATCGCCGGGCCCTGCGTCATCGAGAGCGAGAAGCTTGCCCGCAAGGTGGCCGCGAGCCTCAAGGAACTCACAACGGAGCTGGGGATCCCCTTCATCTTCAAGTCCTCCTACGACAAGGCCAACCGTACCTCCATCCGGTCCTTCCGGGGCCCCGGCCTCGACAAAGGGCTGAAGGTCCTGAAAGGGATCCGCGAGGAATTCGGTGTGCCCGTCCTTTCCGACGTACACCGATTCGAGGAGATCGGAAAGGCTTCGGAGGTTCTGGATGTGGCCCAGATCCCGGCCTTCCTGTGCCGCCAGACCGATTTCGTCCTGGAACTGGCCAGGCACGCGCGTGTCGTCAACATCAAGAAAGGCCAGTTCCTCGCGCCCTGGGACGTTGAGAATGTGGTTCAGAAGGTTCAGTCCACGGGCAACCGCAACATCCTCATCACCGAGCGGGGAGCCAGCTTCGGGTATAACAACCTCGTCTCCGACATGCGGTCCATCCCGATTTTGAGGCAATTGGGCTATCCGGTCGTCTTCGATGCCACCCACAGCGTGCAGCTTCCCGGCGGTGCCGGTAAGGCTTCGGGCGGGGAGCGCGCCATGGCCGTCTATCTGGCCCGGGCAGCCGTTGCGGTCGGAGTTGACGCATTGTTCATGGAGGTCCACCCGGACCCGGACCGTGCCCTCTGCGACGGGCCGAACACGCTGGCGCTCGACTCGCTGCAGGAGCTGCTCACGACGCTCAAGGGGATTGACGGGCTGGTGAAGCGAACCATGAAAAAAGGACGATGATGAAACTCGATGCGAAGACGGGAGCAGACCTGATCGCGAAGATCCGGAACGTGAAGGTCCTGATCCTTGACGTGGACGGGGTGCTCACCGACGGCCGGATCATCATGAGCGACGATGGGCAGGAGACCAAGTGTTTCAATGTCCGCGACGGTCATGGCCTGAAGCTGATCCAACGAGCCGGGATCGACGTGATCTTCCTGACGGGCCGGAAATCCAGGGTTGTGGAGCACCGTGCCCGCGAGCTCGGCATTGAAAAGGTATACCAGGGTTCCCTGGACAAGCTCGCCGTTTTCAACGAAATCCTGGCCTCATCGGGGCTCGCCCCTGAACAGGTCGCCTGCATGGGAGATGACATCGTCGATCTGCCGGTGCTCCGCCGTGCCGGGTTTTCCATCGCCGTAAGCGATGCCCACGACGAGGTCCTGGGGGCCGTGGATCTCGTGACGAAGAACCCGGGGGGCAGGGGTGCCGTCCGGGAAGTCTGCGAGTTGATCCTTAAAACCCAGGGGATGTGGGAGGAACTGATGGGCCGGTACCGGGCCTGACGGAAGATGCTGAGAGGGTAAGGACGCGCTGATGACTTTCAGCTTATCCAACCTTCTCACCTTCTTAACTTCTCTTCTTGCGCGGGATGGGGCCCGTTTTTGGCTTTACAACCCGGGCACCGGATGGTATGGTTCACCCCTGCGATGGAATGATGTCTAAGTGGCTTGAATTTTTTCGAAAACTCGCAGGGAAACCCGCTGGGAAAGCTATCCTTTTGGCGGCTTTGATCCTGACGCTCGCTCTCGTTGCCGCAGTGCTGTACCGGGGGGGGCATCGGGCGGAGGAAACGCAGACGGGACTGAAGATCATCGACGACAACGTCGATCTCTACATCAGGGATGTTCATTTCACGGAGGTGGGCGACTCGGGGAATCGGCTCGAGATCAACGCCGACTCGGCAACCTTTCACAGGAAGGAGAACCAGGCGCGGTTCGACCGGGTGCGCATGAAACTCATCCTGCCCGACGGCAAGACCTACGAACTGACGGCCGACCGGGGCCAGCTCCGGACGGACCTGAAGGACGTCGCGATCGAGGGCAACGTGGTGATCCTGTCGAGCCGGGGAGACCGGTTCACGACGGATCGCCTGAAATACTCCGACGGCGAGAAGAAGATCTACACGGAGGATCCCGTCACGCTCTCGAACCCGCGATTCGAGATGAAGGGAAAGGGGATGGTTCTCCTGCTGAAATCCGAGCACGTGACGATTGCCGGCGGCATCAAGGCCCGGATCCACTGACCCGCATCGGCCGGAAGGTACTCAAGGTATGCAAAAATTCATTCCGATCCTGATCCTGGCCGCCATGGTCATCCTGGCCGCACAGGGGCCCCTCTGGGGGCAGGACAACCATTCGAAGTGGCTCAAGGGCTCAGAGAACAAGCCCATCGATATCGTCTCCGACCGTCTCGATGCCTACCGGGAAAAGGACCTGGTTCAGTTTTCCGGCAACGTCGTGGCCACCCAGGGCGAGCGCGTGATCAAGAGCGATACCCTGGAACTGTACTTCAAGAAGAAGGCCGAAGGGAATGCATCGGCTGCAGGCGATACCGCAAAAGCCGGGGATGTAGACCGGATCGTGGCGAAGGGGAATGTGCGCATCACCGAAAAGGAGCGCATCGTGACGGGGGAGCAGGCCGTGTTCCAAAACGACGAGCAGCGGATCGTCGTGACGGGCAACCCCGTCATGCGGGAAGGCAAAAACGTCGTCACGGGAGACCGGGTCGTCGTGCTTCTCAATGAAAACAGGGGTGTTGTGGAGGGATCAACGGGCAAGCGGGTCACGGCGACCATCTACCCCGACGAATCGAAGGGGAAAAAGAAAAAGGAGTAGCGGCGCAGGGGACCCGGGCTGCCGGGTTTGCGCAGTCCATGGAAATACTCGAAGCCAGGGCATTGACAAAGGTGTACGGGGGACGGAAGGTCGTCAGCGGCGTGGACCTCGAGATCCGCCCCGGGGAAGTTGTGGGCCTTCTCGGTCCCAACGGGGCCGGAAAGACGACTACCTTCTACATGATCGTCGGGCTCATCAAGCCCGACGACGGTCGAATTTTCCTCGACTCCGAGGAAATCACCCGGGACCCCATGTTTGTGAGGGCTCGCAAGGGGATCAATTACCTGCCCCAGGAACCCTCCGTATTCAGGAAACTGACCGTCGAGGAAAATATCCTGGCCATTCTCGAAACGCTTGACATCGAAAGCGAGGAGAGGAAGAATAGGCTCAAACAATTGCTCGGCGAGCTCGATCTCACCGATCTTGCGGGAAGCAAGGCCTACTCCCTTTCGGGAGGGGAGAGAAGGCGGGTGGAGATCACCCGGGCGCTGGTGACCTCGCCGCGGTTCATCCTTCTCGACGAGCCCTTCGCGGGGATCGACCCGCTGGCCGTGGCCGATATCCAGAAGATCATCCAGAAGCTCAAGTCCAAGGGCATCGGGGTGGTGATCTCGGACCACAACGTGAGGGAGACCCTCTCGGTCTGCGATCGGGCCTACATTCTCAACGAGGGGACGGTGCTCATTGAGGGCTTGCCGGAGATGATCGCAGAGAGTAAAATCGCCCGTAAATTTTACCTGGGTGATGATTTCCGATTTTAACGGATGTTGACGGAAGCCTTTAACCCGGTTTTTATCGACATTCGTGGAGAAAGAGTCTCAGGGAAAAGGGAATGACGTTCGAACTCAAACAGAGCCTCAAACTGAGCCAGCAGCTGATCATGACGCCTCAGCTGCAGCAGGCCATCAAGCTCCTGCAGCTCTCCCGGATCGAGCTCATCGACATGATCCAGCAGGAGATGGAAGAGAACCCCCTGCTCGAGGAGCGGGCCACCGAGGAATTCGGAGAAGAGGGGGCCCCGGCACCCGAAGTCAGCGAGGTCAAGACGGCGGAGCGGACAGGCGAGGTGACGGGGGAGGGCGACGGCAAGGAGGATTTCGACTGGGACAGCTACCTCGAAGATTACGGCCCCATGAGGGTGACCTACGACCGCGAGGAGGACGAGGGGCCATCCTGGGAGAACATGCTCACCCGGAAGACGACCCTCTCGGACCATCTCATGTGGCAGCTGAGGCTCTCCACGCTGTCGGAGGCGGAGCGGAAAGTCGCCGAACAGATCATCGGCAACCTCGATTCGAGCGGGTACCTTGCGGCCACTGTCGAGGAGATCGGCGAACAGGAGAAGGTCAGCCACGAGGTTGTCGAAAAAGTGCTGGCCAAGATCCAGGAATTCGACCCGCCGGGAATAGCGGCCAGGGACCTCAAGGAATGCCTGATGGCGCAGGCAAAGGTCCTCGGGGTTCAGAACGCCCTGGTCGAAACCATCATCCGGGACCACCTCCACGACCTGGAGACCAAGAACTACAATAACATCGCCAAGAAACTGAAGATTCCGCTGGCGGACATCCTGGACGCCATCTTCCTCATCAGCCGGATGGACCCGAAGCCGGGACTGGTATACAGCGATGAGGGTCCCCAGTACATCATCCCCGATGTGTTCGTCTTCAAGGTGAGCGACGAGTACAAGATCATCCTCAATGACGAAGGACTGCCGAGGCTCCGGATCAGCAACTTCTACCGGGAGATCCTGGGAGGAGGGTCGGAAGGGGCCCAGAGCGCCGACGAGTGCAAAAAATATATCAAGGAGCGTCTCCAGTCGGCCACCTGGCTCATCAAGAGCATCCAGCAGCGCCAGCGAACCATCTTCCGGGTCACGGAGAGTATCGTCAAATTCCAGCGGGAATTCTTCGACCAGGGGATCCAGTTTCTGAAGCCCCTGGTGTTGCGCGACGTCGCCGATGACGTGGAGATGCACGAGTCCACCATCAGCCGCGTGACGACCAACAAGTATATGCATACGCCCCGGGGGATCTTCGAGTTGAAGTATTTCTTCAACAGCAGCATCAGCAAGACCAGCGGCGATGCCATCGCATCGAAGAGCGTCCAGGAAGAGATCCGGAAAATCATCAGCGGCGAAGACGCCCGCAAGCCGCTGAGCGACAGCGAGATCGTCGACATCCTGAGCCGACAGGGCATCTCCATTGCCAGGCGGACCGTCGCCAAGTACAGGGAGATGATGGGGATCCTCCCGTCTTCGAAGAGGAAGAAATACATCCTGAAAGCTAAAAATTAATTGACAAGCATCCGGTTCTGGCCTATAGAGCATTGCTTATTTTTCGAACGGCCCCGGCAGCCATTCCCGCGGCGGTCATCGGGACTCGATGGACAGCCGCTGTGCGAACTACCGCGTGACAGTATCCCGCCGGTCGTCATGCCCTCCCCGGGGCGTCAATCTTGCAAGAACACCGGGATGGAGGCAGGGGGCAACCACAATCTTTAGTTGAGCAAGGATGAGGAGGAAACAGAGCATGCAGGTTTCCGTGACCTTTCGGAATACAGGGTCGGAAAGTTGGTTCAAGGACTATGCGACGGAGCGGCTGAGCAAGCTCCAGAAGTACATCGACAAACCCGTGGAAGCCCACGTCGTCCTTTCCGTTGAAAAATTCAGGAACGTGGCCGAAATCAACATCATGGCCAAGGGCATCAACCTCGTCGGGAAGGAGGAGGCCAAGGACATGCAATTGGCCATCGACAATGTCATCGACAAGATTGAGCGCCAGATCAAGAAGCACAAGGAGAAAAGCCGGGACCACAAGGCCAGTCCGAACCGCTCCGAGGAGAAGGGGGAGCCCCGGACGGCGCCGGCGCCATTCGAAGAGGAATCGAGGCTCAGGGTCGTGGAGACCCGCAGGGTCGTCCTGGAGCCCATGTCCCTGGAGGAGGCCATCATCACCCTGGAGGGTTCCCGAAACCGGTTCGTCATCTACCGGGACATCAACTCGGAAAACATCAGCGTCATCTACCGCCGGGATGACGGGAACTTCGCACTGCTCGAGGCAAACAGCTGAGCGGAGGGGCCCCATGCAGATCACCGACATGTTCAAGAAGGAATATATCATCGAGGCCTTGAAGGCGAAATCCAAGCGAGCCGTACTGGCGGAATTGTCGGAGATCTTCACCCGCGATCACGCGGGCATCCATCCCGAGGCGATGATCGAAGTCCTGCTGGAGCGGGAAAAGCTCGGCAGCACGGGGATCGGTGACGGCATCGCCATTCCGCACGGAAAACTCAAGGGCCTGGACAGCCTGGTCATTTCCTTCGGGCGCAGCCGGGAGGGCATCGACTTCGATTCCATTGACGGCAGGCCCGCGCACATCTTTTTCCTGCTGATGGCCCCGGAGAGCTCGACGGGCCAGCACCTCAAGGCCCTGGCGAAGATTTCGCGCATGCTCAAGGACCCGGAATTCCGAAACGACCTCCTGTCGGCTAACAACGCGGAGGAACTCTACCGGAAAATCGCCGATAAAGACGAGTCCTATTAAAACCACGCGAGTCATCGGCACCTGTCAAACGGTGTTGCGGTACGCGATCCCGGTCTTCCACACTTCCAGCGCATGCGCCTTTCCCGGGGTGCTGAATGCAGAACCTCAGAGTCATCATCGTCACCGGCATGTCCGGCTCCGGCAAGAGCACGGCCCTTCGGGCGCTTGAGGACGTGGGTTTCTTCTGCGTCGACAACCTTCCCGTCGTCCTTCTTCCGAAACTTCTCGAGATCCAGACCGACGCTGCCAGCGAAATCAGCAAGGTTGCCCTCGTCATGGATCTGCGGGAACGGTACTTCCTGGAGAAGTATGCGGAGATCTTCGCCAGACTCAAGGAGGAGGGGCACCGGATCGAGATCCTCTTTCTGGACGCCAGCGACGAGTCTCTGCTTCGAAGGTTCAGCGAGACGAGGCGGGCGCACCCGCTCTGTGAGCGGGGGACCGTGATGGAGGGGATTTCGCTGGAGCGGGAGAGACTCTCGGCCCTGCGTGCGATGGCGGACAAGGTGGTCGACACCTCCTCGTTCAATGTCCACCAGCTCAAGGAAGTCGTCCAGAGACATTTCATGACGTCGACGACCGAAAAGCGCCTCGTGATCAACCTGATGTCGTTCGGTTACCGCTACGGGCTTCCTCCCGAAGCGGACATCGTGCTGGACGTGCGTTTCCTGCCCAATCCCTACTTCATCGAAGAATTGAAGCACCTCAACGGGCAAGACGAAAAAATCCAGGAATATGTCATGGGGTGGGAGGAGAGCAGGACCTTCCTGGAGCAGTTGCTGAACATGATGGAATTCCTGATCCCTCTCTACGAGAAGGAGGGAAAGTCGAGCCTCAACGTGGCACTGGGCTGCACAGGCGGCAAGCACCGTTCCGTCGTCATGGCCAACCGACTGGCCCTGTACTTCTCCGGCGAAAATTACCTGGTCAACGCAACGCATCGCGACATACACCGATCATAGGGTATCGGGTCTCGGGGATCGGGTCTAGGGTAAAAGAGAAAATGAAAAAAGAATAACAAACCCCCTGCAGCACTGCTGACAGGGGGTTTTCTTCATATGAGACGCTTCTTTTCCTTACCCGATACCCTTAACCCCTGGCCTTTTTCTTTTTCCCCTTCGCCTTGGCCTTTGCCGGCTGTGCCTTCTGGGTTGCGGGGGCTTCCTGCGATGCCGTCTCGGTCAGCTTGCCCGTCACGTTGTCCCGGATCCAGTGGGCGTCCCACCACTCCGTGGGGTTCACGAACTCGCCTCCGACGAGGATGCTGAAGTGCAGGTGGTCGCCGCCTGCAAGGCCCGTGCTGCCGCTTGAGCCCAGTGTTTCTCCCCTGGCCACGTTCTGTCCGATTTTCACGCTGATATCCGACAGATGCGCGTAAAGGCTGGAAAGGCCCAGGCCGTGATCCACAATGACGGTGTTGCCGTAGATCCCCAGGTATCCGGCATGAACCACCACGCCGCTGTTTGCCGACTCGATGGGGGCTCGCTCCGTCGAGGCGAGGTCCACACCCAGGTGGGTGCTCTTGCTCACGGCCATCCCCTCGAAGAGATAGGTCCTTTCCTGGGCGAAGCCGGCCATGGGTGCCGCGTTCTTCATGCGCAGGAACGTGCCCTCCCAGAGCGCCTTCGGCTGGGTCTTGCTGCCGGCTGCCTGGATCGTCCTGGCGTTCTCGACGCGCAACGTCTCGTTGACGAACAGGAAGGCTTCCAGAGGCGTGGCAGGGACCCGGGAATCATGCTGCCTGAACTCCGGCATTTTCTGTTCCAGGAACGCGCGGCTCAGAGTGATCTTGTCATCTTTGAATTTCTTTTCTCTCACGAGATGGGGAAGAATCACGGACGATTCGTTTCCCGCCTTGTCCCGTGCCGTGATCAGGATCTTGAGTCCCCCTTTGGAGGCCGAGACCGGGATGGCGAAATAGGCGATGTGGCACGGTTTGGCCTGGATGGCGTAAGGGTAGCCCTGGAAGAAGCGATCCCCCACACGGATGCCCGTTCGGGTCACTTCTTCCGAAACCCGGTACAGGGCGACACCGGTGCCTCCGGCATTGACGTTGTGAGCCGAACTGATCAGGCCGATCTGCGGCGGCACGGTGTCGATGGACGTCTCCACGGCGAGCGTTGTCCGGTTCTTCAGCCACGAATGATCCTCGGCCGTGATGGTGATCGTCGCCGGGCCGTCTTTGAGATGGAGCCCGCGCAGGTTCAGCTCGGGGCTCAGCGCCTGTTCCCTCGTACCCCCGGGGTAGTTTTCAGACAGAACAACGTGGTCCTTGCCGTCCTGGCTGATCGTGGCGGAGACACTCCGGATCCCGCTCTTCTGATCGGAGACGCTCAGCGCAATGAATCTGCCCTGGCCGATCGTGGAGAGATCCTCCTTCAGGTCAATGGCGGGTTTTTCGAACTCGAGGACCGTGTTAAAGGCCCAGAGCGCGGTCCCCGCAAGAGCGATTGCGAGGCCGAAAAGCAGCAGGTACATTCGGTTCATGACGGCTTGTACTCCATGGGTGGACTGGCTTCGGGGATCCTGCGAATGAGCCCGAATCGTGGCCCATCATACCCCGAATCAAAAAAAATTCAAGTCCCATGACCCTGCCGCGGCCGGAAGGGGCGAAAGTCCAAAAAGGCTTTCATTCCTTGACGTTCCACATGATTTGTTATATTCAGAATGCAGGGTTTCCGCTCGTCCGGTCGCGGCTCCGGGAGCGGCTTGCGGGTTTCCGGAACCTGCTGCCCGATTTCGGGTCCATCGCCTGACATCTGACTTTCCGGGGCATTCCTGCAGGGGCCTGAGGGGGATCGGCCTCTCGTTGTGGTTGACGGATCGGCGACCGTGCCGGGGAGCCGGAAAAAAAGATACGGAGAGCGAAACGGATGAAAGGCAAGAAGATCGTCCTCGGGGTGACCGGCGGCATTGCGGCATACAAAGCGGCAGAGCTGGCCCGGGAATTCATCAAACGCGGGGCAGGCGTCCACGTCATCATGACGAAAAACGCAACGGAGTTCGTCGCACCGCTTACCTTCCAGACCCTCACGGGAAACCCCGTCTACGTGGACACATTCCAGCTGACGGGAGAATGGGAGATCGGGCACATCTCGCTGGCCGAGAGCGCCCACATCGTTGTCGTGGCTCCGGCAACGGCAAACGTGATCGGGAAGATCGCCCATGGGATCGCCGACGATCTGTTGACGACGACGATCATGGCCACCCGGGCCCCTGTCCTCATCTGCCCCGCCATGAACGTGAACATGTACGCAAACCCCATCGTGCGGCAGAACAGGGAGAAGCTGGCAGCGACGGGATACCGGTTCGTCGATGCCGGCTACGGCGAGCTGGCGTGCAAGACGGAAGGCTATGGCCGGCTTGCTTGCCTGGAAGACATCGTCGAGGACGCGGAAGACATCCTCACGGAGAAGGATCTGTCGGGGCAGCATGTCCTCGTCACTGCGGGGCCCACCCGGGAAGCCTTCGATCCCGTCCGGTTCATCACGAACTACTCCACGGGCAAGATGGGCTACGCCGTGGCCCTCGTGGCCAAGCGCCGCGGGGCGACGGTCACGCTCGTCAGCGGCCCCACCAGCCTTCCGCAGCCGCGGGGCGTGGAATTTGTGTCCGTCTCCTCGGCGCGACAGATGCGGGACGCCGTCATGGCCCATCTGGAGAAGGCCACCGTCGTCGTCAAATCCGCCGCCGTGGCCGATTATCGGCCGGCGGAATTCTCCGAATCGAAGATCAAGAAGGCTCAGAAGCCTTTGGAGTTCCGCCTCGAGCGCAACCCCGACATCATCTCCGAGGTGGGCCGCGTCAAAGGCAACCGGATCCTGGTGGGGTTTGCCGTAGAAACGGACAACCTGATCGGGTACGCCACGGAGAAGATGATGGAAAAGAACATGGACCTCATCGTGGCAAATGACATCACCCAGGCCGGCGCGGGTTTTGCGGCGGAGACGAACATCGTCAAGATCCTCGATCGCGACGGGGGCTCGGTGGACCTGCCCCTGATGGACAAGATGGACGTTGCCGCCCGGATCCTGGATCGGGTGCTGGAGCTTACGGGGAAGAGAAAAGGGGCCTCGCGTGCAAAAAAAAGATGATCTCCACAGCGAGCTGCGGAATCTCGTGGGCGCCCTGAGAAATCACGTTGCGAACGAACGGGATGCCTACAACCCCGTCTCGCGCCTGATCCTGAAAGGCGCAGGGCTTCCCCGCCGGGAGGAAGGGGGCAAGGAGGCTCATCGGTCCGTAAAGGCCGCGGCCCAAGCCGGCGTCCGCAAAGTGCCCCTGTCGCTGGCTGCGGTCCGGGAAGAACTGGGCGACTGTGCCCGGTGCCCGCTTCACCGCACGCGCAGAAACCTCGTCTTCGGCGAGGGAAGCCCCGGGGCGAAGCTCGTCTTCGTCGGCGAGGCCCCCGGTGAAGAGGAAGACAACCAGGGCCGGCCGTTCGTGGGCCGGGCGGGCCAGCTTCTGACGAAGATCATCAGCGCCATGGGGCTTGCGCGGGAAGACGTGTACATCTGCAACATCCTGAAATGCCGGCCGCCCGGCAACCGCAACCCGAAGGAGGACGAAATCGCCACCTGCGAGCCCTTCCTGGTGAAGCAGCTGGAGGCCATCAACCCGGAGATCATCTGCGCGTTGGGGACCTTCGCGGCGAAGACGCTGCTTCGTACCGAAGCGCCCATCTCATCGATCCGGGGTAAGTTCCACGACTACCACGGCCGCAAGCTCATGCCGACCTATCACCCGGCGTACCTTCTTCGCAACCCCGACGCGAAAAAGCTGGTCTGGGAAGATGTGCAGAAAATCATGAAGATCCTGTGAGGACAAGCCATGAAGAAAACCCCGGATAAGAAAACTCCTGTGCTGCTGGCCATTGCGGCCGCGCTGATCCTTGCGGCCATGGCCCCCGGTTTCGTTCTTCAGGCCGCCGAGGAGAAGCGCGTCGTCGATGTCATCACCGTCAACGAGGTCATCACGCCGCCCATCGGCGAGTATATCCTGAAAAGCGTGAAGCAGGCCGCCGAGTCGGGCTCCGAGGCCATCGTCATCCAGCTCGACACGCCGGGGGGGCTCGACCTCTCCATGCGGGACATCATCAAGGAGTGCCTCAACGCCCCCGTTCCCGTCATCGTCTACGTGTCCCCCTCGGGCGCGCGGGCGGCCTCGGCCGGCGTGCTCATCACGATCTCGGCCCACGTGGCGGCCATGGCCCCCGGGACCAACATCGGCGCGGCCCATCCCGTGGCCATGGGTATGGGCAAGGCCGACGAGACGATGATGGAGAAGGTCGAGAATGACGCCGTGGCCTACGGCAGGGGCATCGCCGAACAGAAGGGCCGCAACGCCGACTGGATCGAGGAGGCCATCCGCAAGAGCGTCTCCGTGACGGCCGAGGAGGCCCTGAAGCTGAAAGTGATCGACCTGATCGCAACGGACATGGCTGATCTCCTGGCGAAGATCGACGGGCGGGAAGTGAAACTTGTTTCCGGCAGCAGAGTCTTAAAAACGAAAGGGGCCGAGGTCAATCGCAAGGAGATGGGATTCCGCGAGAAGGTGCTCATCACCATCTCGAACCCCAACATCGCATTCATCCTGTTCCTCCTGGGGCTTGCAGGGCTGTACTTCGAGTTTTCCTCGCCGGGGGTCGTCCTGCCGGGAATCATCGGCGGGATCTCGCTGATCCTGGCCTTCTTCGCCTTCCAGACCCTGCCTGTGAATTATGCAGGAATCCTGCTGATCATCTTCGCCGTGATCCTTTTTGTCGCCGAGATCAAGGTGGTCAGCCACGGGATCCTCACCATGGGGGGCGTCGTCTCGCTCGTCCTGGGCTCCATCATGCTCTTCGAGTCGCCCGACCCGGCCCTCCGGGTCTCCTGGAGCGTTCTGATTCCGGCCGTGACGATCGTTTCCCTGTTCTTCATCGCCGTCATCTCAATCGCCGTCCGGGCCCAGATGCGCAAGGTTCACACCGGGGGGGAAGGCATGATCGGCGCGATCGGGGAGTCCCTGTCGGACATCCACGAGCAGGGCAAGGTGCTCATCCGGGGAGAGTACTGGAATGCCTTCAGCAAGGCGCCCATCGGAAAGGGCAAGCGCGTCGAAGTCGTCGGCGTCAAAGAACTGAAAATCGAAGTCGAAGAACGCTCATAAAGGGGGTTTCCATGATGTATACCATTCTCGTGCTTGTCGTTCTTGTCATCATGTTCCTGGCCGCTTCCATCCGGATCCTCAACGAATACGAACGGGCCGTCATCTTCCGCCTGGGACGGATCATTCCCACGAAGGGGCCCGGCCTGATCATCCTCATTCCCGTCGTGGACCGCATGGTCCGAGTGGACACGCGCACGATCACCATGGACGTGCCGTCGCAGGACGTCATCACCCGCGACAACGTCTCCATCAAGGTCAACGCCGTCGTATACTTCCGCGTGGTCGACTCCATGAATGCCATCGTCGAGGTGGAGAACTACCTCTATGCCACCTCACAGCTCGCCCAGACGACGCTCCGAAGCGTCTGCGGGCAGGTAGAGCTCGACGAGATTTTGGCATCCCGGGAAAAGGTCAATATCCACATCCAGGAGATCCTGGACCGCAGCACAGACCCCTGGGGGATCAAGGTGACCCACGTGGAGGTGAAATACATCGATCTGCCGCAGGAGATGCAGCGGGCCATGGCGAAGCAGGCCGAGGCGGAGCGCGAGCGGCGCGCCAAGGTCATCGCCGCAGAGGGCGAGTTCCAGGCCGCCCAGAAGCTCTCCGAAGCCGCCGCCGTCATGCAGCAGCAGCCGATGGCGCTCCAGCTGCGCTATCTTCAGACGCTGGTCCAGATCGGGACGGAAAACAACACGACGACGGTCTTCCCCATCCCCATCGACATGCTGAACATCTTGTTCAAAAGGGAGGACAAGGGTTGAGACTTCACCCATGATCTGATTTACGGAAAGGAGCAGAGAGCATGGAAGCGAAAGAGAGGATGAGAATTGCATCCGGTGCGGTGATCCTGTTGACCCTGGGGGTGCTCGTGCTGCTGAGCTCCTTCGGCATCTACGGCCTGGACAGGAGCTGGCCCATCCTGATCATCGTGTTTGCCCTGTTTACCCTGGTCCAGAGCCCGAAGGACGCGGGCGGATGGATCATCGGGGCGGCGGGGCTGCTGTTTCTGTTCTTCGAGAACTGGTTCGACCAGGTGGGGGCGATGACCATGAACCTGGTGCGATCGGCGCTTCTCATCGTCGTGGCGTTTTTCCTGTTCAAGACCATGCGGAAAAAGGAATCCTGAGGGAAAGAATCGACGGGATGGCAACAAAGAAACCGCTTCTGGTCATCACCGATTTTGACGGAACCCTGAGCCTCACCGACGTGGGCTACGAGGTGCTCCTGAAATTCAGCGGCCAGGGCTGGGACGACATCGACCGGGACTACTGCGAGGGCCGGATCGGATCCAGGGAGGCCTATGGCCGCATCGTCGCGATCCTGGGAGGGACCCGGGAGGACATGCTGCGGTTCGTGGCGGAAAACACCGTCGTCGACCCCCACTTCAAGGAATTCTACGCCTTCTGCCGGGAGCACGGCATCGATGTGAAAGTCGTCTCCGACGGTTTGGATTTCTACATCGACTTTGTTCTCCGGAAACACGGGTTTGCCGACATCCCCTTCTATTCCAACGTGATGACCTTCCATGACGGGAGGCCCCTGTCGATCGAATTTCCCCACGCCAACGAGGCGTGCAACAAGTGCGGGACCTGCAAGAGCAACATCCTGCAGGCCAGCAGGGACCGGTTCGGGAAGATCCTCTACGTCGGAGACGGGTATTCCGACCTGTGCCCCGCCCGGAAAGCGGATCTCGTCTTCGCCAAAGGGATCCTCTGGACGCGCATGGCACAGAAGAAGCAGCAGGGTCTTCGCAAATACCGCACCTTCAGGGATGTAAGGGATTTTCTGTCGGACAACGGTTTTCACCCCGGTCGGTAAACGGACTCAGCAGATAAGACCCGGGGTCGGGCCGTGAGCGCCGGCAAGGACCTGCCGCGTGTCGAGTCATTCGATGCGCGGCAGGTCTTTTTATTTCGCCTCAACGCCCCCTTTCACCCAGGCCCCGAGAAGGGAATGGGTTACTGCAAGAACCACGGGACCAATGAAGAGGCCGATGATGCCGAAGGCGATGAGGCCCCCGATCACGCCGGCGAAGATCAGCAGCAGGGGAAGATCCGCTCCCTTCTTGATGAGAATGGGCCTGAGGAAATTGTCCAGGCTGGCGACGGCAAGCGACCAGACCAGAAGAACGCTGCCCCAGACGGTCTGGTCACTCCAGAAGAGCCAGACCACCGCAGGGAAAAGGATAAGCGCGGGACCCAGTTGTGCGATGCAGAGGATGAACATCACCGCCGTCAGCACCATCGCGGCAGGCACGCCGGCCACGGCGAGGCCGATGCCTCCCAAGGCGGACTGAACGAGGGCGGTGACGCCAACCCCCAATGCGACCCCCCGGATCGCGTGGGCGGCCAATACGGTCACATCGTCGCCCTGCTGCCCGGCAATGCGCCGGACAAATCTGCGGAAGGCAACCGCCGCGGATTCGCCGCTGGCATACAGGATCGCAGAAATGACGACGGTGAGCAGAAACTGGACGAGCATCATCCCGATGCTGCCGGCCTGGTCGACGAACCAGGTAACGATCTGCTTCGCATACGGGACCAATTGGGCCGATAGACCTTCCGGGCCTCCGGAGGCAAGCTCCCGCCACGACTCCGAAAGCCTGCGTCCGGCCAGCGGCACCCGGGCAACCCAGTCGGGAGGAGGCGGCAGCCCTTGCGTTTCGAGGGACTTGAGCCCGCCCGTGATCCTGTCAGAATTCTCGACGAGGGTCACCACGGCAAACGTAAAGGGAACGACAAAAAGCAGTAAAAGCACCAGCGTCATGGCGGCCACGGCGAGCGAGCGTTTACCCCCGAGCCATGCCTGCATGCGAAGCATGATCGGCCAGGTTGCCACGACGATCGTCACTGCCCAGACGAAAGCGGGAATAAACGGCTTCAGAATGAAGAAATTGGCTGCGATGAGAACACCGATAAAGAGAACCGCCAGCGTCGTGCGGGTCAGGTCCCGTGAGGGAGGGGGGCTTGTCATGGGAGGACTCCTTTGTTGTGTCCTGTGCAATGGTCCCTGCTGCCCGTTTCGTGCCTGAAAAACACGCGTCATCGATCCACCAGGCCAAGTTGAACCAATCTGAGGGAAATCGGATCGCTTGTCAAGAAGGAAGGAGTGTGGCAGGGATGGGCGCTGAGACTGTAAAATACCGGAATCCCACGGTAAAGAAGTTGACTCGGCGCCGCAGGTGTGCTTTATTTGCCCATCTTTCGAGTGCCTCCCGCGAGGCCATTTTTCATTGAGCGGATATGAGAAGAGGCATCCTTGCCGACTTTCTGATCCCATTGCTGGCCGCCGTGGCGGCCACGGGGGCGATTGATCTGGCCGGCGCAGATCTGGCGGTCCAGTCCCTGTTCTACAGCCCGGGCCGTGGCTGGTCCCTGGGTGATCGGGAACCATGGGCCTTCCTCTACCATTTCGGCAATCTTCCCGCCTTCGCTCTTGGGGCGATGGGGGCCATTGCTTTCGTGTTGAGCTTTTTTAAAGAGCGGTTTCGCCCCGACAGGATGGCGGCCCTGTTCGTGGTCGCCCTTCTGGCCCTGGGACCCGGCCTGGTCGTCAACACGGTGTTCAAGGATCACTGGGGAAGACCGAGGCCTGCGGACATCGTCCAGTTCGGCGGGTCGGAAACCTACCGGCCCTGCTGGAACCCGGGGACAACGGGGCAGGGACGATCCTTTCCGTCGGGCCACGCGGCCGTCGGGTTTTTCCTCATGGCCCCCTTTTTCGTGCTCAGGCGCAGGGCGCCCCGATGGGCAGGAAGGGCCCTGGCGGCCGGCATTTTCTATGGCTCTCTGATGGGCCTGGGCAGGATGGTCCAGGGCGGCCATTTCCTGACCGACGTGATCTGGTCGGGTATCCTGGTCTATCTCACGGGGCTCATCCTTTATTACCTTTTCCGTCTCGATCGGGAAGGGTTGACGGAACGTCGGGCAACGGCATGACTGCAATGCGGAAGCACCGGACATCGATCAGGAAGGGTCGGCGGGAAACCTCGAACGCCTGACCGTCGCGCCGACAAGGAAAACGATCGGAAATGGATGTAGGACTACAGAGAAAGATCGATCAGGGGGTTGGGCCTCTCCTCTGCCGGGCCCTGTCCCTCTTTGCGGGAAAGCGCGAGCCGGCGGGGACGCCTCGGCGCATCCTGATCATCCTGCTGTCCGAAATGGGCAGCCTCGTGCTGGGCTGTTCCCTGTTCCGGAGAATCCGGGAAAAGTACCCGCAGGCCTCGATCCACGCCCTCGTCTTCGAGAAGAACCGCGAGATCCTGGATCTGCTCGAAGTCATTCCCCCTGAAAACGTGATGACACTCAGCGACCGCTCTCTCGGGGGTCTCGTCGGCGACAGCCTTTTTGTCCTTCGAAAAATGCGGGAGCTGCGCTTCGACGTCGTGATCGACTGCGAGCTCTTTGCCCGTGTGAGCAGCATCTTCTCCTTTTTCAGCGGGGCGCCTGTCCGGGTCGGATTCCACCGGCATACGATGGAAGGGCTCTACCGGGGCGATTTCATCAACCGGCCCGTCCTGTACAACCCCTATCGCCACATCAGCGATCAGTTCCTGGCCCTCGTGGACGCCATCGAGTCGAGGTCCGTGCCGAAAAACAAGCGGGTGTCCATCGAGACTGTCCCCAAGGAGGCCCCGAGGCTGCAACTGAAGGAAGGCGAGCAGGAGGCGATGCAAGAGAGGCTCCTCGCAGATTTCCCGGCGGTGGCGGGGAAAAAACTCGTGCTGATCTACCCCAGCGGGGGCATCCTGCCGATCCGGGCCTGGCCCCTGGAATATTTCTGCCGGACTGCGAAGGACCTCATCGACAGGGGCATTGCCGTGGCGGTCATCGGGCTGCCCGCCGACAAGGGTCTCGCCGCGGCTATCCTGAACCATTGCAGAAGCCCCCTGTGCATCGACCTGACCGGTTACACGAAGACGATCCGGGAGCTGCTGGTGTTGTTCCATTTCTCGTCTCTGCTGATCACAAACGACGGCGGTCCCGGGCAATTCGCCGTCATGACGCCGATCCGGTCGATCCTCTTTTTCGGTCCGGAGACCCCGGATCTCTACGGGCCGAACAGCCCCTCAGCGAAGGTATTTTTCAGCGGGATCGCCTGCTCGCCCTGCCTGACGGCCTACAATCACCGCAATTCGCCCTGTGACGGGGACAACCAGTGCCTGAAGGTCATCGCCCCGGAGTCGGTGCTGGAGTGCGCCCTTGAGATGCTGGGGAAGGAAGCGGTTCGATGAGCGGCTTGTTGCGGTTCAAGCAGACCGTCAAGGACGCCGTATCCCGGCTGCCCGGCGGGGAGTGGCTGGTAAAGCAGCGCTTCGCAAAATTCGGTGCCGTTGGATTTTCAGGGACTCTCGTCAATCTGGCCGTTCTTTATATTGCCCAGGAATTTGTGTATCCCGGGATCGATTCCGGCGGTTTGAGATTCAACCTGTCACTCGCCACGGCTATTTTTTTCGCCACTCTGCACAACTTCATCTGGAACAGGGCCTGGACCTGGGGGGACCGGAAAGCCCTCATCAGCAAGTCCATCGCCGTCCAGTTCATGCAGTATTGTGCGGCCTGCTGGCTCGCCATTGCTCTCCAGTTCGTTTTCACGAATTTTCTGAAGCGATATATGTACTACCTGCTGGCCAATTTCCTCGCGATCGGCATTACAGCCGTGATGAACTACCTCATCAACCACGCCTGGACATTCAAGGCACGCAAGTAGCCGCTTCGCGGCAGTGAAAGAAGTGGCTAGTGGTTTGTGGCTTGTGAAGAAAGCTGTCGATTTCCTTGTTTTCACTGGACACTGGTCACTGCCGCAGGGCGGCTACTTGCCGCCCGCGGCGGTCCAGCTTCCCCGGAAACCCCTCCCGATGAAGAGATGCACGCTGAGGCCGTCTATCTTGACGCCCCGGAAAAGGCAGTCGTGGGAGCCGGCAGGTTCGATCGAGTCGAAAACCCCCTCATATCGCTTCAGGCCTGCCTCGCTTGCGCCATGAAGCACCAGGACGGCATCCTTTCCCCTCAGGCCGGACAGCTCCCCCAGGAAGACGTATCGCTCGGGCTGGAAGAGGTCGACGCCCGTCAGCCGTGCCCCGCTGTAGAAAACGGATTCGGCCGCCGTGGTTCCCTTGTCCGACACCAGGAAGTAGCCTCGATCGGTCGGCCGCTGATCGACGATGCCGGAAACCTGCCCGCCGAGCTGCCGCCAGCCGTGGAACTGCCGAGTCTGGTCGGACGCGGGGGGGATGGGAAGAAAGGGCTTCAGCAGGTGCACCTGGACGACGAGACTCAAGAGGAGACCGACGACGAGACCTGCGGCGATGAAGCGCCGGTGAGCAGGCCTGGCCGCATAAACGTCATGGTAAACGGCGCCTGCGAGGATGAATCCGGCGATGTAGGCCGGGGCGGGCCAGTTTGCCTCGGCCACCTTCCCCATGGCCGTGGAGAAGCCGAAGAATATCAAAACAGGCCATGACAGGAAAAGCAGGTAGAGATAGGAAGGGTTCGATTCCCGCCGGATGATGCGCAACGCCTTCACACTGTAACCGGTGAAAGCGACAAAGAGAATCGGGGTGATGACACCGGCCTGTCCGCCGAGATATTCCAGGAGTTTCAGGGGTACGGCCTTCTGCTTCGGCGAGAATCCCTGACGGAGTTGATACGTGAAAGAGAGCCACTCGTGCTGGGAGTTCCAGTAGAGGACGGGCGAGAAGAGGGCGAATGCGATCAGAAGACCGAGCCAGGGTTCTTTCCGGGCAAGCCAGTGTCGCAGCGGAGGGCAGAAGAGAAGAAACCCGAAGGTGCACGGAACCAGAAGGATCATGGTGTACTTGCTGAGAAGACCCAGGCCCAGGGCCGCGCCCCAGATGTACCACCACCAACCGGGCCCGCCCGACACGATCCGGCTTCCGCACCAGGCGGCGGCCGCCCAGAAGAAGAGCATGGGCGTGTCCGGCGTCTGGATGATGCATCCTGCGGGAAAGAGCAACGTCACGTTGAATGCGAGAAGAATGTCCCAGGAAAGGTCCCTGCGGTCGGGAAAAAGGGTCCGCGCGGCGGCAAAGAGAAAGAAAAGAGCCGCAGCCGAGAGAAGAAAGCCGCCCAGGCGGACGAACAACTCCGAGTTGCCGCCCAGCGCCGTGAAGAATGCCATCACCCAGGCCACCATGGGCGGGTGGTCGGAGTAGGCAAGCGAGGGGTGCTGGCCCCAGTTCCAGTAATACGCTTCGTCGGGGGAGAGTTGAATCGCGTGGATCGTGAGAAGCCGAAAGGCAAAGAGGGCGACGATGGCGGACAGGATCAGTTTGTCGCGGGGCGTGAAAACCATGGACCCAATCCCGATCAATCCGGCTCGGCAGCTTCGACCGGGCGAGCGCCCGCGCGATGATCCCGATGTGGCCGGATCATGGTCTGCGGGGCCGGGAACTGCGCCGGCGGATTGTCCACGACCGCTGCATGTCCATTGCCCGGGCCTTCTTCAGGCGGGATGCGGTTAAGGGGGACTCCCCACGGATCACCCCGAGGGGATTCCCCTGAAGGCGTTAGCGCTTCTTGTGGCGATTGGCCTTCAGGCGCTTGCGGTACTTGTGCTTGCTGATCTTCTTCCTTCGTTTCTTGACGACACTGCCCATACTTCACCTCATGAGAGTTATCATGCCGATTCAGAAGCGTTATTTATTCTCACATTCTTCGACAGGAATCAAGCAATTCCTTGAAAAAATTACAGCAGGCACAGGCGGTCCGCCAGGGCCAGCCCCCTCCGGGTCGGTGCCATAAATTCGTCGTCCAGGGTGACGAGCCCTTCATCCCGAAGGCAACGCAGGGCAGGGCCTTTCTCCCGGAACAGATCGATGCCGTATCGCTCCCTGAACTCGGGACCATGGATGCCCCGTTTGGTCCTGAAACCGAAATAGAGGGCCTCCAGGCGGAGCTCCTCCGGTGTCAGGTCCTCCGCCCCTGCCACGGGGGCGAGGCCGCTCGCGACATCCCGCCCGTATCCTTCGAGGCTGCGGTGGTTCCACCAGCGCCGGGTCCCGTTAAAAGAATGGGCTGCAGGGCCGAGTCCCAGGCAGGGGGTGTGGTCCCAGTACTTGTGGTTGTGCCTGGAGATGAGGGCGCGCTCCCGGGCAAAATTGGAAACCTCGTAATGGGTGTACCCCCTCTGTTCGAGAAAAGCAGAGGTCATGGAGAAGAACCGGTATGCCTCCTCTTCCCCGGGCAGGCTGAACTCGCCCCGTTCCATCCGGCGGTGGAACGGTGTGCCTTCCTCGAGGGTCAGCTCGTAGCAGGACAGGTGCTCGGGGTTGAACACGAGGGCGGTTTCCATGGTTTCCTGCCACAGATCGTGTGACTGGCCGGGGACACCGTATATGAGGTCGACCCCGACGTTGGCAAAACCGGCGGCCCTTGCAGCCTCGACGGCCTCCCGGCCTTCGCGCCCGTTGTGACGCCTTCCAAGGGATTTCAGGATGCTGTCGTCGAAAGACTGCACGCCGACGCTGACCCGGTTGACCCCGGCGTCGCGCAGCCCTCTCATGAAAACCGTGTCGACGTCCCCCGGGTTGACCTCCACGGTGATCTCGGAGTTCGGGGCGATCGGGAAGGCCTCGCGGACCCGGTGGAGGAGTTCCTCCAACTGCCCTGTGTCGAGGCACGAGGGCGTTCCGCCTCCCACATAAACCGTGTCAAAGAGGGGGGCGAATTCACGGTAATGCTCCATTTCCCGGGAGAGTGCATGGAGATAGCCTGCCGCCTGCGAGCCGTCCGTGATCGAGTAGAAATCGCAATAGGCGCACTTCGACCGGCAGAACGGGACGTAGATGTACAACCCCGCTGGAGCGCTATTTTCCATTGTCTTGATGCTATTCATGTTTCACTCGATCTCGGCGCTCTGCATGGGAAGAGCGGAACATCGGAAGAGCGGAGTGGATGGAGTATTTATTCGTCTGATCTTCTGCGCTTCCGATCTTCCTGACTTCCTTCCTTTCAGTCATTGTCCGACTGCAGGACGGCCAGGAAGGCACTCTGGGGGATGCTCACGGTGCCCACCATCTTCATCCGCTTCTTGCCCTTTTTCTGCTTCTCCAAAAGCTTTCGCTTGCGCGTGATGTCGCCACCGTAGCACTTGGCCGTCACGTCCTTGCGGAAGGGGCTGATCGTGGAACGGGAGATGATCTCGCCCCCGATCGCACCCTGGATGGCGATCTTGAACTGCTGGCGCGGGATCTCGTCCTTGAGCTTGTCGCAGGCGTGAACGCCACGCTGGCGGGCGTTGTCGCGGTGGACGATCTGGGAGAGGGCATCCACCTTCTCGCCGTTGACGAGGATGTCCAGCAGCACGAGTTTGCCCTCCCGGTAGTCGATGATGTCGTAGTCGAAGGAGCCGTAGCCCTGGGTCACCGTCTTGAATCGGTCGTAGAAATCGAAGAGGACCTCGGCAAGCGGCATCTCGTAGATGAGCTCCACGCGGCCGGGGCTCAGGTAGTTCATCGTCGAGTTGGCGCCGCGCTTCTCCGTGCAGAGCTTCATGACGGCGCCGAGGTATTTCTCGGGCATGATCATGGTGGCCCGGATGAAGGGCTCCTCGGCCTTCTCGATCGAAGAGGGGTCCGGGTAGTTGGACGGGTTGTCCACCTGGACGACGCTGCCGTCCTTCAGGGTGAAGCGGTAGCGAACGCTGGGCACGGAGAGGATAATGGACTGGTCGAACTCCCTTTCAAGGCGCTCCTGGACGATCTCCAGGTGCAGCAGCCCCAGGAAACCGCAGCGGAAACCCAGCCCGAGGGCGACGGAGGAGTCCTTCTGGTACACGAGGGCGGCGTCGTTGAGCTTGTACTTCTCCAGCGAGACCGCGAGGTCCTCGTAGTCCTCCGAGGAGATGGGGTAGATCGACGAGAAGACGACGGGCTTGATCTCCTTGAACCCGGGGAGCGCCTGGTCCGCAGGCCGATTGTCGTGGGTGATCGTGTCGCCGATGTGCACATCGGCGACGGTCTTGACACCGGCGATGATGTAGCCCACATCTCCCGCCGCAAGGGTGTCCTTCCGCAATCGAGCGATGCCGAAACAACCCACTTCCTCCACCTTGTAGGTGCTGCCGCTGGACATGAAGCGGATGATGTCGCCCGGCTTGACCTCTCCGTCGAAGACCCGGCAGTGGATGACGGTTCCCCGGAAGGAGTCGTATTTGGCATCGAAGATGAGGGCGGACAGGGCCTTTGCGGCGTCGCCCTTCGGGGGAGGGATCCGTTCCACGATGGCTTCTAGAACATCCTCGATGCCGATCCCCTGCTTGGCCGAGCACTTGATGTGGCTGAAGGGGTCGAGCCCCAGTTCGGCGTCGATCTGTTCAAGGACCCGGTCCACATCCGCCGTCAGAAGGTCGATCTTGTTGACGACGGGGATGATCGCCAGGTTGTTCTCCATGGCCAGGTACAGGTTGGCGATCGTCTGGGCCTGCACGCCCTGGGAGGCGTCGATGAGAAGGAGGACCCCCTCGCAGGATGCAAGCGAACGGGAGACCTCATAAGTGAAGTCCACGTGTCCCGGCGTGTCGATGAGGTTGAGAATGTAGTCCTGTCCGTTCTTTGCGCGGTAGGGAAGGGTGATGGCCTGGCTCTTGATGGTGATCCCCCGCTCTCGCTCGATGTCCATGTTGTCCAGGATCTGGTCCCGGAAATTGCGATCCTCGACCATGCCCGTGTGCTGGATGAGCCGATCGGCAAGGGTCGACTTGCCGTGGTCGATGTGGGCGATGATGCTGAAGTTGCGGATGTTTTTCATAGCGTTAATCTAGTTATCAATCTGGATAAAAAAATCCTCCCGCCGGGAGCCATCCCGACGGGAGGTTTATGCTTATACATTGAAATGATTAAAAAATCAACCCAGTTTTTTCATGAGGTCTTCGGAGACCTCCTTCACGCCGGGGGTTCCGTCCACTTCGATTACCTTCACCCGCTGCTTGAAGAAGTTCACGGCGGCAAGTGAGCCCGTCCTGGTGTCGTAGTAGATGCCGTGGCGCTTGTCGATGGCACCCTCGTCCTGGTCGTCGGCGCGGGCCTTGAGGTTGTCGGCGCCGCATACGCGGCAGACCATCTTTCCGCCCTTCTCGGCGGGCTTGATGGCGTCGATGAAGATGTTGTTCGGGTGGTTGTTGTCGGCGGGGCAGAGCCTCCGGCCCATGATGCGTTTCTTGGCGATCTCGCGGGCGAGCAGGATCTCGACGACGAAGTCGAGCTTCATGTTGCGCTCCTGGAGGGCCTTCCACATGGCCTCGGCCTGGGCGAGGTTGCGGGGGAAGCCGTCGAGGAGCCAGCCCTTGGCGCAGTCGGGCTCCTGCAGGCGGTCCAGGATCATGGGGATCGTGATGTCATCGGGAACCAGGTCGCCCTTGTCGATAAAGACTTTTGCCTTCTTCCCGAGTTCCGTTCCCTTGGAGATGTTCTCGCGGAAGATCACCCCTGTCTCGATGTGGGGGACGCCGTATTTTTTCTGGACGATGGCGCCCTGGGTCCCCTTGCCGCTGCCATTGGGTCCGAATATCAAGATGTTCATATGCCTCTGACTCCTTTCGTGTAGGTCTTTCGCTCTCTCCCTTATTTGTTCTCCGCCACGGCCTTCACCTTGGCGGAGAGGTTGATCAGATAGGGCCTTTCGGCCTGCTGGATGGCGCCCGTGTCCTGGTAGTCCTCCTTGAGGATCCGCTTCACGACGCTCTCCCGGTTGCCGTCGGCCTCGGCGAGGTAGCGCCGGATCCTGTCCGAAAACGCGAAGGTGCTCTCCAGGGATTTCTCCAGGTAGCTGCGCGCGTCCGCGCCGGTGAGGACGTAGTGGTGGCTGAGCATGATGATCTCCACGTCCAGGGCGGCAAGCTTTTCCAGGGAAGACACATAATCCCTGTAGCTGGCGAGGAACTCCGGATGAATTCTGAAATTCCGGTCGGGCACGCCGGCTGCCTCGCCGCAGATGAGGGCCTTGAGGCCCGGGAAGTAGAACGAAACGCCGTCCCGGGTGTGGCCCGGCGTGGCGATCACCCTGAACGTCCAGCCGCCGCCGAGATCGACGGTCTCGCCGTCCTCGAGGATCCGGTCCACCTCCAGGCTGTCGAACCGGATATCTTCGCTGCCGAACAGTGCTTTGTGCTGCTCTTCGTAATCGCGGCTGAGACTCTGGATGAGGTTGACGGCATTGGGTTTCTTGAAGATCTCGGAGGCGAGCCGGCTTGCGGCCACCTTGAGTCCGGGGATGCGCCGCTTGAGGTAAGGGGCCGTCCCGCTGTGATCGAAGTGTGCGTGGGTGATGAAGACCCAGCGTAGGCGGTTCACGTCGCCGAGAATTTGCCGGATGTCCTCGAGGTATGAGGGCCCCATGAAGGTGATGCCGGCATCGAAGAGGGCCGGCGTTTCGGCCTCGACGAGCCAGGCCGGCAGATCGATGTCCGCCAGCGCGTGGAGACCCTCGGTGATCCTCCCGGCTTTTTCGATGATCATGGCCCCTGTGCCCCCTCCGAACCGGTCGGCATATTAGAAGAAGGGGTGCGAAAAGTCAAGCAGTTTCGGGACTCTCTTGTTGACGGCTGCGAGCCGGATGTGTTAGTCAAACACGCATTAGGCTTAAGGCGTAAGGCGAAAGGCAAATGAAGCGAAAAAAGCCCTTTGCCTTTAGTCATAAGCCTTCTGCCTTTTTTTGAAAGGAGGATACCATGGCGGTTTCAAAGAAGATCGAAGGGATGATCACGCAGTCCTCATGGATCCGGAAGATGTTCGAGGACGGTATCCGGCTCAAGCAGCAGTTCGGCGCTGAAAACGTCTTCGATTTCAGCCTCGGGAACCCGAATGTTCCGCCGCCGAGGGAACTGCTCAAGGCCTTGATCGCGGTCGCAAAAGACGAGAGGCCCGGTGTGCACGCATACATGCCCAACGCGGGCTTTCCCGAGACCCGTGCCGTCCTGGCGTCAAAGCTTGGCCGGGACCACGGCGTGAAGATCGCCGCGGAGCACGTCATCATGACCTGCGGGGCCGCGGGGGCCCTCAATGTGATCCTGAAGACCCTCCTCGACCCGGGCGATGAAGTCATCGTGCCCGCCCCCTACTTCGTCGAGTACCGTGCCTATGTGGACAACCACAACGGCGTCCTGAAGCTGGTGAAGACGAAGGAGGACTTCTCCCTCGACCTCTGGGCCATCGCGGAGGCCATCACGGAGAAGACGAAGGTGATCCTCATCAACTCGCCGAACAACCCCACGGGCCGAGTCTACGACGAAACGTCCATACGGGCCCTGGCGTCCCTTCTGGAAGACAAGGGAAAGAAGCTGGGTCGCGCCCTCTACCTCATCTCCGACGAGCCTTACGACAAGATCGTCTACGACGGCGTGGAGGTCCCGAGCCTGCTGAAGGCTTATCGTCACAGCCTCATCGCCAGCTCCTACTCGAAAACCCTCTCCATCCCGGGCGAGAGGCTGGGCTACATCGCCGTGAACCCCGAGACGGAAGGCCTGGAGATCCTGCTGGGCGGGCTCATCATGTGCAACCGCATGCTCGGGTTCGTCAACGCGCCGGCCTTCATGCAGCGCGTCCTGCCGAAGGTCCTGGATGCCGCGGTCAACATCGGCGAATACCAGCGCAAACGGGATCTTCTCTGCAACGGTCTTGCCGCCTGCGGCTACGAGTTCACGAAACCCGAAGGGGCCTTCTACCTGTTCCCGAAGTCGCCCGTTGCCGACGACGTGGAATTCGTCCGGGCCCTGCAGAAAAGAAACATCCTCACGGTGCCCGGAAGCGGCTTCGGCTCACCCGGCTACTTCCGGATCGCCTACTGCGTCGATGATGCCACCATCGTCAACTCCATGAAAGGCTTTGGCGAGGTCATCCGGGCGTTCCGGAAATAGGGTGTTTCCTGCGACCTGCGGAGGCGTTTGACATGGAAAAAAAGCACATCGAGCAGTTTCGGTTCTTCCTCAAGGACAGTATCCGCAAGAGGATCGATTTTTCGGAAACCGATCAGAACCGGGGTGTTGCCCCGCCCCCGATCGAAAAGCCTTTCCCGCCGGACGCGGTCCGGATCGACCTGGCCAAATTCGGCAAGTGGCAGGATATCCCGGCAATCGACCTTACGAAGGCCATCCGGAATCGAAAGAGCCGACGAGTCTATACCCGGGAAGCCATGACCCTGGATGAGCTGAGCTTCCTTCTCTGGGCCACCCAGGGGATCCGGACGCGCATGGACGAGGGGCACGCCTTGAGGACGGTGCCGTCGGCCGGGTGCCGTCACGCACTGGAAACCTATCTGTGCGTCAATCATGTGAAAGGGATTCTGGCGGGGATCTACCGGTACCTGCCCGTCGAGCACCAGCTTCTGCTCGTGCGCGCCGACGAGAAAGCATCGGAGAAAATCGTCGCGGCCATTTTCGGCCAGCCCTACCCGGCGGAAGCGGCGGTGACGTTTGTATGGACGGCCATCCCCTACCGCATGGAGTGGCGCTACAGCCTGGCGGCGGCCAAGGTGATCGCGCTGGATGCCGGGCACGTCTGCCAGAACCTCTACCTGGCCTGCGAGGCCATCGGCGCGGGAACCTGCGCCGTCGCCGCCTACGACCAGCAGGCCATGGACCATATTCTGAAAGTGGACGGGAAGGACGAGTTCACGATCTACCTGGCCTCCGTCGGAAAGCGGCGATCCTAGGCGGACATCAACGGACTCAACCTTCGCACGGCCCGGCGTTTGCCTTCCCGCATCCGGTTCGGGAAGAGCGGAAGAGCAGAAGTTAGGAAGAGCGGATCCATAGGGATGGAAGAATCAGTTTCCGATCTTCCGCTCTTCATCACTTCCGAACTTCGTCAGCGCATTCCGATAGCCTGTCGCTGACTGTTTTTCATGGTGGTGCAAACGACGGACCTCAGGCGGATTGGGCCGGCCTCAACACTTTTTTCCCGAGGAAATTCTCCACCACCGTGCGGTACTTCTCGTGGATCATGTTCCGGTCGAAGGAGTGGAACTCCTCGAGCATGCGATCCTGCTCGGCCCGCGTGAAATAACCGAGACAGGGGAAGAAGAACCGCTTGTCTTCCTTCTCGATGTGTCCCGGGTAGAAATCGACAAGCGCCTTGAGCTCCCTCGCAATGTGCGGCAGGGTTTCGGCATAGCCGTTCACATAGAGATCCTTCGCCTCGACGAGCTTGCGCACCAGCTCCCTGCCGTGAGTGTGCTCCCTCACCAGCTCATCCATGATGTTCCTGTGTTCCGGAGACATTGTTTTCTGCGCCAGGTCGCGGAACAGGATCTCCTCTTCCTTGCCGTGGTGGGTCCGGTCGGCGTAGGTCCGGAAGAAATCGACGGCCTGCTCGACAAGGATCACATTGACCGTATTTTTGCTCGTGATGCGGTCGATTTCCCCGCGCAGCAGAGCCACCATCTGCTCGATCAGCCGATGCTCCCACATCAAAGGTCCGATGGGTTTCATGCTCGATCCTCCCGTAGAATGGTCTGTTGGGTCTATCTGGTCTTGTCTATTTGGTCTGTTTCGTCTGGAGAAGAGAGAGCGATGCGTTCAGTCGATGTTCATGCGGATGATTGATTTACGTTCGCAATGGCCATTTATAGCATGTTAGCGGGCAGTTGGAAAGCGCTGTAATAGAGGGGTGTGCGTGGGGTTGGTGTTGGATGGGCCGGGTGCCTGAAGCCGGATGCCCGATGCCCGGCGGCGTCAGCCGCCGAGGTAGAGTTTCTTGACTTCCTCGTTGTTCAGAAGTTCCGCCCCCGTGTCCTCCAGGCGCGTCTGCCCCAGGTCCAGCACGTAGCCCCGATGGGCGATCGAGAGGGCCTTCCGGGCGTTCTGCTCGACGATGGCAAAGGTGGTGCCCCGGCGGTTGATCTCCGTGATCTTCGAGTAGACCTCGTCGATCATTCTCGGGGAGAGACCGATGGAGGGCTCGTCCATGAGGATAAGGCCGGGCTTCACCATGTCAGCCCGCGCCAGGGAGAGGATCTGCTTTTCGCCCCCCGAGAGGTTTCCCGCCCGGTCCCGGATTTTCCGGCTCAGCAGGGGGTACGAATCGAGGGCTTCCTCGATCGCCAGCTGTACGGCTTTTGCATCGCCGAGGACCGTGCCGCCCATCTCGAGGTTCTCACGGACCGTGAGAGACGGGAACACGTTCCGGCCCTGGGGGATGAAAGCGATCCCGAGGCGAACCTTCTGCTCGGGTTCGAGCCGCGTGATGTCCTTCCCGTCGAAGCTCACCGTGCCCTTCGTCGGCTTCAGGAGGCCGAAGACCGCTTTCAGCAGGGTGGACTTCCCCGAGCCGTTGGGGCCGATGATGCAGATGATCTCTCGCTCGGCCGCACGGATGGATGCGCCATGCAGGACCTCGATCTTGCCGTAGCCTGCGTAGATGTCTTTCGCTTCGAGTCTCATAGTCCCAGGTAGGCCTCGATCACGCGGGGGTCTTTCTGGATTTCCTCCGGCCGTCCCTCGGCGATCTTCTCGCCGTGGTCGAGGACGAAGACCTTCTCGCAGACCTCGATGACCACGTCCATGTTGTGTTCGATGATGAAAAACGTCTGGCCGCGCTCCCTCATCGCGAGGATCATCTCGATCATTGTCCGGATGAGAGTGGGGTTGATCCCCGCCGTGGGCTCGTCCAGGAGAATCATCTTCGGTTTCGCCATGAGGGCCCGGCCCAGCTCCAGGAGCTTCTGCTGCCCGTAGGAGAGGTTCTCGGCGAACTGGTCGTGGAGCCGGGTGAGACCCAGCAGATCGAGAAGTTCGACGGCCCGTTCCCGGTTTTCCGATTCCTCCTTCCGGATTCGCGGCAGGCGGGTCCACAGGGAAAGGAAGCTCTCCCCCGTCTGGTCCTGGGGGGCGAGCAGCATGTTATCCAGCACCGTCATCCGGGGGAAGACACGAGAGAGCTGAAAGGTGCGGATGAGGCCCAGGGCCGCCATCTCATGGGGCAGGCGGCCGTCGATCCGGTTTCCCAGGAAACGGATTTCCCCGCTGTCGGGTTTGAGGAGACCCGTGATGAGGTTGAAGAGGGTTGTCTTGCCGCTGCCGTTGGGCCCGATGAGTCCGGAGATCGCGAGGCCGTCGAGGCTGATCGAGCAGTCGGAGACGGCGCGCGTGCCGCCGAAGGCCTTCGTCACGTTTCGGATCTCGATCATCGCTTTGCCCCTTTTTCGCGGATGATCCCCTCGGGGCGAAAGACCATGAGGACGACGAGCAGCAGCCCGAAGATCATCTGCTGCAGAGGACCCAGCAGTCGTGTCCACTCGGGCGGGAGCCGCAGAAAACGGACCGACTCCTGGAATACGATGAGAACCACGGCCCCCGCCACGGGGCCCAGGAAGGTGCCCTTTCCGCCCATGACCACGATGAGCAGCACGAGGATCGTCTCGGTCAGCGTGAAATCACCGGGGCCGATGAAGGTCGTGTAGTGGGCCCAGAGCACGCCCGCGAGACCCGCAAAGACGGATCCGATCGCGAAGGACTTGATCTTGAAGCGGTAGGCGTTCTTGCCGAGGATCTCCGCCGCCGTTTCGTCGTCCCGCACGGCCTTCAGGGCCCTGCCGAACGGGCTGAGGACGACGAACGCCAGGATGGAAAAGGTTAACAGGGCAAAGCCCGACGAGAGGACCAGGTACCGGGGCAGGCTGTCGAAGACGATACCGAACAACTCGGGCCTCGGGATCCCGGGAAGCCCCATGGGTCCCTTGGTGAGCCAGACTTCATTGTTGACGATCATCCGGAGGATCTCCCCGAAGCCCAGTGTCGCGATCCCGAAGTAGTCGCCCTGGAGCTTGAGGGCCGGGATGCTGAGGAGAAACCCGCACAGGCCTGCCATGAACAGGGCCGCCGGAAGGCTCCAGATAAACGGGATGCCCGCAAGCGTCAGCAGCGCCGACGTGTAGGCGCCGATGCCGAAGAAAGCCACGTGACCGAAGTTGAAGAGCCCCGTGTAGCCCACCTCGACATTCAGGCTCAGCGCGAAGATGGCGTAGATGGCGATAACGACGCAGAGGTGAAGGAGCAGGTCCATCAGTCGCTCCTTTCGCCGATGATGACGTAGGGACGGGCCAGGAGGATCAGCACCATGATCACGAAGGCGATCCCGTCCTTGTAGCCCGGCGAGATGAAGAGCACGCCGATGTTTTCCGCCAGCCCGATGAGAAGCCCCCCCAGCAGAGCCCCCCAGAGATTTCCCACGCCGCCGATGAGGGTGGCGGCGAAGGCCTTGATGAGGTTGGCGATGCCCATCTCGGGGTGGAGGTTCGTGTCGAGGGCGAGCAGGATGCCGCCGATGGCGGCCAGAACAGCCGAGATGACCCATGCGGCGAGGATTGCCCGCTTCGTGTCGATCCCCGAGATCCGCGCCAGGTCGAGGTTGTCCGACAGGGCCCGCATCGACTTGCCGAGCCGCGACTTGAAAAAGAGAAGATAGACCGCGATGACGCACAGGATCGTCACGCCGATGATGGCGAACTGCTGCGTCGTGAGGTAGAGGCCGAGAAACTGCGTTCCCGCCTTGACTTCAAACCCGTAGGTCCGCACCTCGGCGCCCCAGAAGAACTGGGCGGCGTTGCGAAGGAAAACGGAAAGACCCATGGCGGCGATGAGGAGCGTCAGGCGATTCGCCCTGCGGATGGGGCGGAACACGGAGTAGTCCATGGCAAGGCCGAGGCACCCCGTCAGGGCCAGGGCCGGGAAGACCGCAACATAGAGGGGCAGTCCGAAAGGCTCTCCCATGAAGAGGAAAAGGAAGTAGGCCCCCCACATGATCAGCTCGCCATGGGCGAAGTTCACGAAGTTGAGCACGCCGTAGATGAGGGTGAGCCCCATGGCGAACAGGGCGTAGATGCAACCCGCGAGGATGCCGTTGAGAACGGTCTGAAGGTAGTAGCTGATGGAATCCATACGAAAAAAAGGAGGTTCCGGCCGAAGTGACGGCCGGAACCTTCCAGCGCGATCCGATGATGGTCTGCCTGTCGGTTATTTCTTGTAGTCCTCGATCTTGCCGTCCTTCACGATCCAGATCCCGTACTCGGCGAACTTCGGGCTTCGTTCGTTGTCGAAGGACTTGTCGCCCGTGACCCCCTTGAACCCCTTTGCGGCGGCGGGCAGGGCCTTGCGGATCCCGTCGGCGGTGGTTCCGCCCCGCTCGATGGCCCTGGCCGCGACATAGACCATGTCGTAGTTGTAGTCGCCGAAGATGGGGATCTTGTCATCTCCGTACTTCTTCTTGTAGGCTTCCTTGAAGGTTTTGTAGGCCTTCGTGTTCTGCGGGACCGAGGGGTAGGTGCCCATGACCCCTTCTGCGGCCTTACCGGCCAGCTCCACCATCTTGGGCGCCCTGGCGGCCGATCCGCAGAGCCACTGGGTCTTGATTCCCATCTCGAAGGCCTGCTTGAACTGCACGGCGCCCTCATTGATGTAGGTCAGGTTGACGATGGCCGGGGGCGCACCCTTGCTCGCGCGCAGAAGCTCGGTGCGGTAGTCCGTCTTCTTTTCGTCGTAGGCGATGAGGTCCGTTACGGTGCCGCCCATCTTCTTGTAGGCATCGACGAAGGCGTTCTTCAATCCCAGGCCCCAGTCGTTGTTGATGTACATGACGGGGACCTTTTTGTATCCCTTGCCGATTGCGAGCTTTGCCAGGTGTGGGCCCTGGAGGGTGTCAGAGGGAAAGACCCGGAAGATGTAATCCCCGGCCTTGGTCAAGCCGACCGCCGCGCCCTGGGCCGACATCAGGACCACCTTGTTTTCCTGGGCCACGGGGGCCGTGGCCATGAAGTTGGAGCTGCCGGCCGGTCCGAAGATCACGGGGACCTTGTCGACGGTGATCAACTTGCGAACGGCGGTGACGCAGTCCTTGGGGTTGCTCTTGTTGTCCTCGTAGACGATCTCGATCTTCCTTCCCTTGATGCCGCCCCTCGCGTTGATCTCCTCGACGGCAAGATCGATGCACTTCTTGAATCCTTCGCCATAGACGGCAATGCTTCCGGAAAGGGCGAAGGCGGCCCCGATCTTGATGGGTTCGGCAGCCCGCGCGGTCGGGACTGCGAGAAATGCGAACATTGCAACGACGGCAACGAGCACGGCAAGCTTTTTCATGTTTGGCCCTCCAGCGTTTAAATCACCGTTTTTCTATAGGGAAAGGCGTGGGGTGTCAACTGAAAAGTAAACCCGATCCCGTGAACCGAGTTTTCGCTTGTCGTCCGGGCCATCCGTGGTATGATCCCGATCCATAATCCATCCAGGGGAAAGGGGGATCGGCATGAAGACGATCATCAACACGGCGGGTGCGCCCAAGGCGATCGGGCCTTATTCCCAGGCCGTGAGATTCGGAGACCTTCTGTTCGTGTCGGGTACGCTCGGAATGAATCCGAAAACGGGAGAATTTGCCGGTGCCGGCATCGAGGCGCAGGCCGTCCAGGTTCTGGAAAACCTGAAGGCCATCGTCGAGGAGGCCGGGATGAGCCTCCAAAACGTGCTCAAGTCGACGGTATTCCTGAGGGACATGAACGATTTTGCGGCATTCAACGAAATTTACGGCCGGTATTTCGCGGAGGCGCCCCCCGCCCGGGAGACCGTCCAGGTGGCCAAGCTCCCCCGCGATGCCGCCATCGAGATTTCCGTGATCTGCGGGGCGTGATCCGACGCGTGCGGTTGGGAGGGGCGGGCACCCGGCCCGCCCCATCGCTGAAACCCATACCGCTGCCCATGTCGCGCCGCTCGCCGTGCGGTCCGGACAGGGACGGCCGCATCCCTTTTCGGCAGGACGGAGGGATATGGGGTCCCGTCCGAAAAGAGACGCGGGTGTCCTGACGAAACGCCGACCCTCTCGAGAGGAGAGGTGACGCTCCCGATGCCCCCGTCGCAACGGGCGGAAGCTTCAGCGGGCCGTAGCCGGGAGGGTCAGCGTCGAAACGCCACGACCGTGGCCGTTGAGCTGTTTGCCCGGTTGGAGCGCCTCCAGATTCCCATCCGTTCCGCCTCGCGGACGAGCTCGTCGCGGAAGTCGGGGTGCGCGATCGAGATCAGGGCCTCGGCTCGTTCCCATGTCGACTTGCCTTTGAGATTCACGATCCCGTATTCCGTCACGACGTAGGATACCAGTGCCCTCGGGTCCGTCACGATGGCCCCTTCCGAAAGCAGGGGCTTGATTCGTGAGACAGCCGTTCCCTTCTTTTCGAAGGTGGAGCTCATGCAGAGGAAAGCCTTTCCTCCCTTCGAACGGTAGGCGCCGTAGGTGAAATCGACCTGCCCTCCCGTACCGCTGATTTGACGTGTCCCCGACGATTCCGAACAGACCTGCCCGAACAGGTCGATTTCCACGCAGTTGTTGATGGCGATCACGTTGTCGTTGCGTGAGATGATGAAGGGGTCGTTCGTGTAATCCACGGGGTAGGAAGCGCACATCGGGTTACGATCCAGGAACTCGTAGCAGTCCCTTGAGCCCAGGCAGAACGTGTAGGCGATCTTGCCGCGGTCCGTTGCCTTGCAGGCGCCCGTCACGCGGCCCGCCAGGGCCATCTCCATCATGGAATCGCAGAACATCTCCGTGTGGATGCCGAGGTTCTTGAGGTCCGACTGCGCGATCATCGACCCCACGGCGTTTGGCATCCCGCCGATGCCGAGCTGGATGCAGCAGTCGTTCCGCAACTCGTCGACGATGAGCGAGGCAATCTTGCGGTCCACCTCGCTGGGTGCGATGGAGGGAAGCTCCGGCACCTTCCAGTCGCTCTCTACGATGAGGTCCACCTCGGAGACGTGGACGCTCTCCTCCCGGCCGCCGAGGCACACGGGAAGTCCGGCGTTGACCTCGACGATGAGCGTCTTGGCCTTGTCGCAGATGGCGCGGGAGTGGGAGTTCGAGAGGCTGAAATTGAAGTAGCCGTTGCGGTCCATGGGCGACACGGGCATCATGGCCACGTCCACTTCGCAGTTTTCGCGGTAGTAGCGCGGCACTTCGTGGTAGAGGATGGGGATGAACCAGCAAAGTCCCTGGTCGTGGGCCTTGCGATCATGTCCGCTGAAGTGGACGTTGTGATAGGCGAAGTGCTCTGTCGTCGGGTCGGCCTTGACCGTCTCGGGGATCCCGATGGCCCGGGTCGTCGCACGGATCTTCACGTCGAGAAGCTCGTCCCTGCGCGCCGCCAGCGCCTTGTCCAGCACAACGGCGGACAAGGCAAACTGCCCGTACTCGACCCAGTCCCCCGAACGGACAACCCGCACGGCCTCTTCCGGCGTCACGCGCTTTTTCCGGTATTCGTCGGCATGGCTCATTGATCGAATCCTCCTAGCGAAGCAGGTTGGCGGCGATGACGACGCGCTGGATCTGGCTCGTTCCCTCGTAGATCTGCATGATCTTGGCGTCGCGCATGCATTTCTCCGCCGGGTATTCCTTCGAGTAGCCGTAACCGCCGAGGATCTGGACGGCATCCGTGGTGACCTTCATCCCCATGTCGGCGGCATAGGCCTTCGCCATGGAGGCCGCGAGGCCGAAGGGCTTGCCCTGCATCTTGAGCCAGCAGGCATTCCAGGAAAGCAGGCGGGCCGCCTCGATCTCCATGGCCATGTCGGCGAGCATGAACTGGATGGCCTGCAGGGTGGCGATGGGCTTCCCGAAGGCCACGCGGTCCTTGGCGTAACGCAGGGCACAGTCGAAGGCGCTCTGGGCGTTTCCCACGGCAAGGGCCGCGATCAACGGCCGGGACATGTCCAGGGTCAACATGCAGAGCTTGAAGCCCTCGCCTTCGTTCCAGAGGCGGTTGGCGACGGGCACCCGGACGTCCTCGAAGACGACCTGCGCGGTGTCGGAGGTGCGGATGCCGAGCTTGTTCTCCTTCTTGCCGATGCTCACCCCCGGCGAGTGGCGGTCCACCATGAACCCCACGATGCCCTTGTGCTTGAGCTTCTTGTCCGTCGTGGCGAAGACGGTGTAGTAGTCCGCAACGCCGCCGTTGGTGATGAACTGCTTGGTGCCGTTGAGGATGTAGCTGTCGCCGTCGAGCTTCGCCGTCATGGAGAGGCCGGCGGCATCCGATCCCGCGCCCGGTTCGGTAAGGCAGAATGCCCCGAGGCCGCCCTTGTTCAGAACGTCGAAGAAGCGCTTCTTCTGGTCGTCGTTGCCGCCGATCACGACGGGGTCGGCGCCGAGCATGCAGCTGGCCAGCACCGTCGTCCCGACGCCCGCGTCTCCCCGTGAAAGCTCTTCGCAGACAACAGCCTGTCCGATGTAGTCGATCCCGGGCCCGCCGAATTCCTCGGGAACCCCCGCAGTGAGCAGCCCCACCTCGTGGAGCTTCTTGATGATCTCCCAGGGGAATTCGTCCCGCTCGTCGTAGTGTATGGCATGGGGAGCAATCTCCTGCTCGGCAAATTTCCTCGCCATCTCGCGGATGGCTTCCTGTTCCTCGGTCAGTTGAAAACTCAGCATAGAACCTCCTTACGAAATCGAATGGATGGTGTGAGATGTCGCCCGACTTCGTCGGGCAGCGGGATGACTGCATCCCGCGGAAATGGTTCATCAAGGCAGCGCGTTTCGGCACGTGCCCGAGTCTGTTCCTGGTGAAGACGGGTTTCGTCCTGTTGGCGGAAGACCGCTCTTCTTGCGATCGCATCGGCGGTGCGTTCGCAGTGACCGTCAACCGGATAAGAGCAGGTATGGGATCAGATCGGCGGCAACATGCCGGCCTTGGTGGAAAGCGTGAGCATGGGAGTGATGACCTCCGTTGTTAGACATCCTGGCGTGGGGACTCAACGCCGGGAAGCCAGGCCGAAGGTCACGATTCGTGACTTGGGAGCCGCCGAAGGAGAGCCTTCTGAACGGGTGGGCAGCCTGACGTCCGATGTCGGGACCCAGTGTAAGGCAGCTCAATCGGAAGGGCAATGGGATAAGAATGAAGATAAACTGTATATGAAAAATATATGCTCAGTTCAGGGAGGCGAGGTACGTCCGGAGGTTCACCTTCTTGCCGGTGACGGCGAGCTTTTTCCGGATCCGGTTCCGGTAGAGGGCGACCGTCGCCGGCGAGACGTCCAGCAGATCGCCGATCTCCTTGCTCGTCCGGCCCTCCTTGACGAGATTGGCCACCTGGAGCTCCTTCGGTGTGAGGTTGAGAAATTTGGAGGAGAGACGCTGGGAAAAGGGCGAAATGATGCTCATCAGGTTCGACTCCAGCACCTTGACGCAGGAGAGCTCCTTTTCGCCGAGCCGTCCCGTCCTGAGCTTGCCCAGGTAGGGGATCACGAGGTGCTTGATGTTGGCGAGGACCTTGTCCTCCATGTCTTGTTGGTCCTGTTCGCGCTGCTTGAGAAGGACCTTCAAGGCCGTATTCATCTCCTCGAGATTCCGGGACTTGGCCTGGATCTCCCGCTCGCGCCCGATCAGGGCTTTCTCCTGGCGCTTCAACTCGGTGATATCGGCGTAGGAGGAGACACTGCGGCGTGTCCCCGGGATCATGGAGATCGTGACGAGCACGTCCTTGACCTCCCCCTTGACGTTGACGAAACGGAATTCGTAACGGCCGGGCGCGGCGCCTGGGTCCAATCGCCTCAGGTTGTGATACTGCAGCATCCGGTCGCGCTCCCTCTCCGCTGCGAATTCCAGCCAGCTGCGTTTTCCCTCCCAGTATTCCTTGGGCGCCCCGGAGAGGCGCTCGAACTCCGAGTTGACGAGGACGACGGTTGTGTCCTCCTCGATGATGATCGTGGCCGTACCCGTCGTTTCGAAAATGGCCCGGTAGAGGGTTTCCGACTCGCGCAGTTTTTCTCCCATCCCCTTGCGGTCGGTGATGTCCATGAAGTGGCCGAACAGGGCGGGACGGCCTGCGTAGGTGATCGGCGTGACCGCCTCCATCACCCAACGGATTTCCCCCCTGCGGCTGACGATGCGGAATTCGTGAGCCGTCGTGCGTCTTCCCCGGATCATTTCCCGGGCCATTCGCTTGACGTGGGTTGCGTCTTCGGGGTGGATGAGGCTGTCGGCGCTCCGTCCCTCGAGCTCTTCGATTGCGTAGCCCGAAACGCAGGCGACGATCGGGTTGACGCGGACGAACAGGCCGTTCTGTGCCACGTACATCCCGACAAAGGATTTTTCAGCGAGGGTCTTGAAGATGTTGTCGCCGTCCCGGGATCGGCCGGGGGAGGGTGGCTCCGGAGTTGTCTCTTTTTCCGGCTCCGCTTCGGGATTGCCTCTTCGGGTGGATCTCATCCGGTTGACCTTTTTGCCGTATTGGGAACATGTCGCCCTTCCCCTCTTTGCCGCGCCGTGCGCAGGAAAGATACAGCGGACACGGGGAGGTCGCGGATCCTGCGTTCCGCAACGTTGACGTGCATACTGTAAGAGAGATGACCCGTTCTGTCAAGGAGGGATGGTGAAACGAAAGGATCTGCGCGGTGCACGGGCGCCCGCGGATGATCCCTGTCCGCGGCCATGGCCCTGATCATGGCGCCATGGCCGCGGATCGGGACAGCGGTTCGGTCTACTTGAAGGTCACGGAGATGACGACATGGCCTTTCGGGTCCAGGCCGACGTATCGCGCAAAGACGGTCGTGTTCGGCGCCGTGGGGGTGAGCTTCGTGATCGTGCCGAGAGACAGAAGATCCCCCTTCTTCAGCGCGATGCCGTCCGCCTTGAGCGAATCCCTGATCCACAGAACTACATTCATCGGATGTTCCAGGAGGCTCGATCCCGGCGCTTCGATGAGCATGGCCCCCTTGTCGTTGTAGATCTGGCATTTAAACGTCTTCAGCCGTTCCATCCATTCCGGGGTGGCCTGAACGGGGATCGGCTCGCCCACGATGCCGTACCGGGCGGCCACGTTGACTGCGGCAAGCAATGCCCCGTTGATTTTCACGTCTTTGGCATAGACCAGATCGGGAAGTTCGATGAAGGGGATGGCCGCGTCAATGCCCTGAAGAGCTTCCATCGGTGTCTTTGCGCCGTTGATGGCATCGCTTCCCACGCGAAGGATCAGGTCCCCTTCGTAGAGGGGGCGTGCACCGAAATCGGCCTCAATCGTCGTGCCGGATTTGAGGATCATCTTCTCCATCAGGGTCCCGCGCACCGGTGCGTTGACGCCGAAGACCTTCTGGACGCTGGGGTTCGTCAACCCGGCCTTGTAGCCCACCACCTTGCCGAATACGGGCATGATGGCCTTGTTGAACCCGGCCTGGATCTTCATGGCCTGATCCAGCGTCGGGGCCGGGGTCAGGGCCGGTGCCGGCAGCTTCGTCAGATAGAAATCGGCAAGCCTCGTTCCCTCACCGGCCGCCAGGGCATGATGGCAAAGGCCGAAAGCAAGCAGCACGCTCAACAACGCCGCATAAAGAAGTCTGGTTCTTTTCATCCTGTTCCCCTCCTGATCGTTTTATTTTGCCGGCTTTCGCGGACTCGTCGCCCGAAAACCGTCTCGTCCCTCAGTGCCCGTATCGGATCGCGAATTCCGCAAATGCGCCCGTGTAAGGTTCCTCAACCGATTCGACGCCTTTCACCTCGGCCAGGCTCGGACCGATGCGGCACCAGCCGACGACACGGTCCACGTCTTCCGGTCTGCCTTCGAGGACGGCTTCGACGCGGCCGTCGGGGAGGTTTTTGACCCAGCCCGTTACGTTGTTCCGGATGGCCTCGTTACGGGTCTTGGCCCGGAAGAACACCCCCTGGACCCTGCCGGTGATGATGACGTGGACGCGTTTCCTGTCAACGCCCATGGGGTACCTCAGTCTCCCTCTCCCGGTGAAAAACCCTTTCCTCGATCATCCTCTCCCTTGAGGGGAGAGGATTGAGGTGAGGGTGAATGCTCCCCTTCCTATAGCTGGGCGGGGTTGGGGTGAAGGTGAATCATCTCCAGGCAAAAGGAAAAAGGTTAAAGGTTAAAAGGAGAAAATCGAACGACAAAAGGCAAAAGGCTCAAGACGAACGGCCATAACGCATAACACGAGACACTCACTCCCTTTTCGTCGCTTCCCCGATGAGCTTCAGGAATCCCTCCTCGTCGAGGATCGGCACGCCCAGCGATTTCGCCTTTTCGTATTTGGAGCCGGGATCCTCGCCCGCGACGACATAGTCCGTCTTTTTCGAAACGGAGGACGTGGCGGCTGCTCCGTGGGCCGAGACGACCTCTTTTGCCTTTTCCCGGGAAAAGCCCTTGAGAGAGCCCGTGAAGACGAAGGTCTTGCCCGCCAGTGCCGTCGACGCGGCATGCTTCTCGGCGAAGGGACGAACACCGGCCTGTTCCAGTTTCCTGAGAATCTTGAGGTTGTGCGGTTCGTGGAAAAACCGGTAGATGCTCTCGGCAAGAGTCGGGCCGATCCCCTCGATCGCAGTGAGTTCCTCCTGGCTTGCAGCCTCGATCTTTTCCACACTTCCGAACTTCCTGGACAGGATCTTTGCCACGTATTCGCCCACGTGGCGGATGCCGAGGGCGAAGAGCAGACGATCCAGCGGAGGCTGCTTCGAACGGGCGATCGCCTGGATGAGGTTGTCCGCGGACTTGTCGGCAAAGCGCTCGAGATCGAGGAGCTGCCCCTTCGTGATGTCGTACAGGTCGGCAGGGTCCCGGATCAGCCCTGCGTCCAGCAGCTGGCCGACGATTTTGTCGCCCAGCCCCTCGATGTCCATGCCGCCCCGGGAGACGAAGTGTATGATGTTTTCCCGGATCTGGGCGGGGCAGGCCAGATCGATGCAGCGGTGGGCCACCTCGCCCTCGAGCCTCACGACTTTCGAGCCGCAGACGGGGCAGGTCACGGGCATCCGGAAGGGGATCTCTTTTCCGGTCCGCCTGCCTTCGACGACCTTGACGACCTCGGGGATCACGTCTCCCGCGCGCTGCACGATGACGGTGTCGCCGATTCGAACGTCCTTCTTGGCGATCTCGTCTTCGTTGTGCAGAGTTGCCCGGCTCACCGTGACGCCGCCCACCTGGACGGGTCTCATGACGGCAACAGGGGTCAGCACGCCCGTTCTCCCCACGCCGATGACGATGTCCTCGATGACGGTCGTTGCCTGCGTGGGCGCGAACTTGACGGCCACGGCCCAGCGGGGGCTTCGGGACACCATCCCGAGGCGATCCTGGAGTGAAAGCGAATTGACCTTCAGGACGATCCCGTCGATCTCGTAGGGGAGCTTCTCCCGGATGGATTCGATATGACGATAGTAGCCGACGCAGGCCTGAACGTCGCGGGCAAGGCGGATGTCGGGGTTGGTCGGGAACCCCCAGTCGCGCAGCGACTGCAGGGTATCCCAGTGGGTCGTAAAACTCCTTCCCTCGATGCTGCCCACGCCGTAGCAGAAGAGTTTGAGGGGCCGCCGGGCCGTGATGCGGGGATCGAGCTGACGCAGGGATCCCGCGGCGGCGTTTCGCGGGTTGGCGAAAGCGCTCTCCCCCTGCTCGACCCTGCGTTCGTTCAGTTTGCGAAAAGCCTCCTTCTCGAGATAGACCTCCCCACGGATTTCGATACGGTCCGGGAGGCGGTCCGGGGCACGGGGTCTCATTTTCAGGGGCAGCGAGCGGATTGTCCGGAGATTTTGTGTCACATCCTCACCGGTGAATCCGTCGCCCCGGGTGGCGCCGACCCGAAAAACGCCCGTTTCATAGATCAGGTTGACGGCGACACCGTCGATCTTCGGCTCTGCAACGAAGTCGAGCTCCGCCTTGTCTCCAAGCAGCCTCCTGACACGCTCATCGAACTCCGAGACCTCCTCCTCCGAGAAGGCGTTGCCGAGACTGAGCATGGGGGTCAGGTGGGTGATGGTGCCGAACTTCTCGAGCGGGGAGGCCCCGACGCGCTGGGTGGGTGAGGCTGTGCGGTCGATATCCGGGAAGCGCTCTTCGAGATCCGCGAGCTCCCGCATGAGCCTGTCGTAGTCGAAGTCGGAGATCTCCGGATCGTCGAGCTGATAGTAGCGACGGTTGTGGTACTCGATGAGGTCCCGGAGTTCGGTGACTCGTTTGAGGGCATGGGATCTGTTCATCTACTTGACGAGCTTGAGGTTCGGCTTCCCCTTCGGCGCCGGCTCTTCCGGCCTCGGTTCACCGTGCTGTTGATGTTGAAGGATGCGCTCGTTGAAGATATGATTCTTGACTCGGACGGAATTGATGATGAAGAAGACGATGACGGAGCGTTCCCACTCCCTCGTGGGCTGGAACTTTTCCATCTTCTGCTTGTATTGATCCCAGAGGGAGGCAAGCGATGCCTCGTCGAGAGTCAGGATCTTCTCGGCGATCTTTTCGAGGGTGTTTTCGAGCATTGCCATTCTTCCTTTTCGCCCTGGACAATCTTAGTATCCCGGCGCGGAAAAGTCAAACCGAAAGCACGGCGGGTCCTTGCACATGCCAAAAAAGACTTGTCTTTTTGCCGATGGGCGATATAATTCCATTCGTTCCGGGAGGGATCAGGTTGAAGATCGGCGTTATCTCCGACACGCATCTCAGGGAACCCGACGAAAGGCTCCTCGCCATCGTCCGAAAGCACTTCCACGATGCCGAACTGATCCTCCATGCGGGCGACCTCGTCGATCTCAGGGTCCTGGATGCCTTCGGGGACAAGGACGTCATCGCCGTCTGCGGAAACATGGACTCATCCCGCATCGAGGACGAGATCCCTGCCAAACGCGTTCTCCAGGTCGGCCGTTTCCGGATCGGCCTCATCCACGGTTGGGGCTCGCCGTTGGACCTGGAGGATCGGATCCGGAGTGAATTCGACGACGTGGACTGCATCGTCTACGGCCACAGCCACTATCCGGCGAATCACATCCGGGAGGGGATTCTTTTCTTCAACCCGGGGACGGCCTGCGACAGGCGTCACTCCATATCCAACACGGTCGGGGTCCTGGATGTCGGCGAGGACGCGATCACGGGCCGGATCATCGCAATAGACGAAGGCTGAATCGGCAGCACGGGTACAGGGTCATGAAAAGCATTTACGCGCCATGGCGAATGGAATACATCAGGGGGAAGAAGGTGGAAGGGTGCATTTTCTGCAGGGACTCCATCCGGGACAACGGATTTGTGCTCCATGACGGCAAGCACGCCTTCATCATCATGAATCGCTACCCCTATATCACGGGTCACCTCATGGTTGCGCCCCACCGGCACGTGCGCAACATCGAGGAGCTTCGACTCGAGGAACACTGCGAGATGTTCGATTTGACGGCCCGGTGTGTCAAAGTAATCAAGGCAGCCATGGACCCCCAGGGCTTCAACCTGGGAATGAATCTGGGACGGGCCGCCGGTGCAGGCGTGGAGGACCATCTGCACATGCACATCGTGCCGCGCTGGGTCGGTGACACGAATTCCCTGTCCGTCTTCGGGGAGGTGAGGATCATCTCCGAAGACATCATGAAAACGAAAGAGTTGCTCCTGCCGCATTTCAGGAGATACGAGGAGGAGGTCAGACCATGAGGTTCATCTATTTGATCGTCATCCTTGCTTTTGCCTTCTTCTTTGTCACGTTCGGCGTGCAGAACAGCGATCCGATCAAATTGCGATACTTCGGCTACGCCTATGACGAAATTCCGATCTATTTTCTCGTCTTTACGTTCTTCGTGATCGGGTTTGTCATGGCGGCACTCCTCGGCGCCATCGACAAGCTCAGGATGACACTCCGGATGAACAAGCTCTACCGGAAGATCGACGAGCTCGAGCAGAAGAACCTCACGCTGATGCGCGGCTCCTCCTACCAGCCGCCCCCGCCCCAGTCGACGGGGATGATGTAGAGTCCTCCCGTTTCCCCCTGAAGAAAGGCTGCGATGAAGTTCCTGGTCGACAGCTCCCTGGGACGTCTGTCCACGTGGCTGAGGATCCTCGGCTATGACACGGTCTACTGGCGAGGGGAAGCCGACCGCGTGTTTCTGCGGATGGCGGAGCGGCAGGGGAGGGCCGTCCTGACGAGACGCAAGGATCTCCTGGCCCGGCAGCACCCCGGCATCGTTCTTTTCGTGGAAAGCGACCGGGTGGAGGATCAGATCGTCGAGGTTCTCGGGAAGCTGGGCCTCAGGCCAGAACCGGACAAGTTATTCTCCGTGTGCCTGCGTTGCAACGAATTCCTGGTGGAAGCCACGCCGGAAAAGGTTCGTCCGCTCGTTCCTGATTATGTGTTCAGGACACAAAAATCATTCCGGGTGTGCCCGAAATGCGGCGGGGTGTTCTGGCCCGGCACGCACCGCGCCCGTGCCCTCTCCGTGCTGCGGAGGGTGTTGTATCGCGGGGAGGGTAACGGATGACGGGGAATGGATGATCACGAAGGTAGGAAGTGAGGAAGAGCGGAAGATCGGATAGGACAAAGACGCTTTTTCCGAGCTTCCTGACTTCCTATCTTCCTAACTTCCGCAGTCGGCTGGGTCCCCCTTGATCTTCTCGATGGCGTGTTTCAACGCCGGCAGGATCACGGCGAGATTCTCCCGCACTCCCCTGGGGCTGCCGGGAAGGTTGACGATGAGGGTTGTTTTGCGGATGCCCGCGACGGCGCGCGAGATCATGGCGTGGGGCGTCTTCAGCATGCTTTCGCGGCGCATCGCTTCGGCCATGCCGGGGATCTCCCGGTCGACGACCTTCAGGGTGGCCTCCGGGGTCACATCGCGGGGACTCACGCCCGTCCCGCCCGTCGTGACGACGAGATCCAGTTTGCGCTCGTCGACGAACTCGATGAGCTTCCGGGAGATGATCTCCGCCTCGTCGGGGACGATCTCGCAGCGTTCGGTCTCGATGCCGATTTCCTTCAGGATCCGGATCACTTCCGGGCCGCTCAGGTCCTCGCGTTCGCCGCGGGACCCCTTGTCGCTGAGAGTGAGAACTCCTGCCTTGATCAACCCTTCTCTTCCTTTTCTCTCCGGGCGGCGGCGATGACCTTCTCGGCGATCATGGGCGGCACCTCCTCGTAGTGGGAGTGGCTGTAGGTGAAGGTCCCGCGCCCGCTCGTGATCGAGCGCAGATCCGGGGCATATCGCAGGATTTCGGCCAGCGGCACCTGTCCCTTGATGATCTGGTTGTGACCCTTGGGTTCCATGCCGATCACACGGCCTCTTCGAGAGTTGAGATCGCCGATGACGTCGCCCATGTATTCGTCGGGGATCTCGATGTCGATGTTGACGATGGGCTCGAGCAGCGTCGGGTTGCACTGCTCCACGCCCTTCTTGAACCCCATGGAGCCGGCGATCTTGAAGGCCATTTCAGAGGAATCGACCGTGTGGAAGGATCCGTCAAAGAGAGAAACCTTCACGTCCACGACGGGGTAGCCTGCGAGCACGCCTTCCAGCATGGCCTCGGCGATACCCTTCTCGACGGCGGGGATGTAATTCCTGGGGATTGCACCGCCGACGATCCTGTCGACGAACTCGAACCCGCCGCCCCTGGGAAGCGGCTCGATCTCGAGCCACGTGTCGCCGAACTGTCCGCGTCCGCCGGACTGCTTCTTGTAGCGGCCCTGGACGGTCGTCTTGCCCTTGAGGGTTTCCTTGTAGGGGACCTTGGGCGTCGTCAGCGTTACCTCGACGCCGAACTTGCGCTTCATCTTTTCGACGGCGATCTCGATGTGGACCTGGCCCATGCCCGAGAGAATGATCTCGCGGGTCTGCTCGTCGCGGCGGTAATTGAGCGTGGGGTCCTCCTCGACGAGGCGGTTGAGCCCCGACATGATCTTCTCCTCGTCGCCCTTGGACTTGGGCTGGACGGCAAATGAGATGATGGCGGGGATCGGCTGGACCTTCTCGTACTGGATGGGGTTCTTCTCATCGGTCATCGTGTCGCCCGTGAAGGTCTCCTTCAGTTTCGACACGGCGGCGATGTCTCCGGGAACGACCGATTCGGCCGGCTTCTGGCTTTTCCCGTCGAGATAGAAGATGTTGCCGAAGCGCTCCGTCGTCTTGCGGGTGGGATTGAAGAAGGTTCCGTCGGAGCCGGCCGTGCCGGAGTAGACCCTGAAAAGGGTCAGACGGCCCGCAAAGGGATCCGAGATGGTCTTGAACACGTAAGCGGAGAAGGGGGCCTTCTCGTCGGGGCTTCGAACCTCGTCGGCGCCCGTCGAGGGGTTTTTCCCTCTGGCTTCACTGCGATCCAGCGGAGCGGGCATGGCGGCCACGACGAGGTCCATGAGCGGGGCAATGCCGATGTTGCGGTTGGCGACACCGCAGACGACGGGGAACAGGGACCCGCTGACGACACCCTTGCGCAGCCCCGTTTTCAGTTCCTCCGGGGTGAGCTCGCCGCTTTCGAGGTATTTGTCCATGAGGGCTTCGTCGCACTCGGCGATGTCCTCGGTCATGGCCTCGCGGTACTTCTTGGCCTCGTCGGCGAGCTCCGCGGGGATATCGCCGGCCTTCACCTTGCCCTTGGGGTCGTCGAAGAAGAGGGCCTTCATCTGCATGAGATCGACGATGCCCTTGAGCTTGTCCTCGGCGCCGATGGGGATAAAGAGGGGCGTTCCCTTCTTGCCCAGCTTCGCTTTGATGCTGTCCAGTGTGGTGCTGAAATTGGCCCTTTCGCGGTCCATTTTGTTGACGAAGATCAGGCGCGGCAGGGCGTATTCGTCTGAGGCCTCCCAGACTTTTTCCGTCTGGAATTCCACTCCGCCCACGGCATCGACGATCACGACGGCCCCGTCGGCGACACGGAGGCAGCTCTGGGTGTCCATGGCGAAGTTGGCGTCGCCCGGCGTGTCGAGGATGTTGATCCGGTGCTTGTCCCACTCGACGAAAGCCACTGCGGCGCTGATGGAGATACGGCGCTTCTGCTCTTCGGGCTCCCAGTCCATGATGGACGTGCCGTCATCCGGGCGACCCAGTCGGTCCGTTTTCCCGGAGACAAAGAGCATGGATTCGGCGATCGACGTCTTCCCGGTGCCGCCGTGACCGACGATCGCGATGTTTCTCAGGGCTTTCGTGTCGTGCTTTGCCATAGATGCTCCTTTCCGAGCTGCGCGTATCAATTAATATCCGCACCGTTTAGCCCAAAGGAACTTTTAAAGTCAAGACAATTTATGGATTCCCTGAAACAAAGCCCTTGACAGGCTTCCGGGTTGACCGTATAAGCAAACCTTTATGAAAAAAAGCAGCATGTCAGGGGCCGAAATCGGCCCTCCTGACGCAAGAAGGAATCCGATGGCAGCGAGGAAAACGAGGGAAAGACGGATCCGCAAGATCCTGATCGCAAACCGCGGTGAGATCGCATTGCGGATCATCCGCACGGCCATGGAAATGGGCCTCAAGACCGTGGCCGTCTATGAGAAACCCGACAGCGAGGCGTATTTCATCCGCCTTGCCGACGAGGCCATTCTCATCGGCAACGGTCCCCGCAAAGACTACCTGGACGTGGAAAAGCACGTCTGGGCGGCCAGGAAAAGCGGTGCCGACGCCATCCACCCCGGTTACGGCTTCCTCGCGGAAAACCCCGACTTCTCAGCAGCCTGCGAAAAGGCGGGCATCGCTTTCATCGGCCCCCCGCCCGAAGTGATCCGGGACCTGGGCAACAAGGTCGTGGCCCGGCAGATCATGGAGAAGACGAAAATCCCCTTCGTCCCGGGGACGTCAACGCTCGAGCCGGGCGAAGCAGGTATCCGGCAGGCTATCGAGTTCGGAAAGAAAGTAGGCTACCCCATCATGCTGAAGGCCTCCCTCGGCGGAGGCGGCCGCGGGATCCGGAGGGTGGAAAACGACTCGGATCTTCTCATGCAGCTCCCCATCGCCCGCACCGAGGCGATGTCCGCCTTCAACAACGACAGCATCTACGTGGAGAAATGCATCGAGGCGCCCCGGCACGTAGAGGTCCAGATCCTGGCCGACGAGCACGGCAATGTCATCCACCTGGGCACCCGGGACTGTTCGATCCAGCGCCGGCACCAGAAGCTTCTCGAGATCGCCCCGGCGGATCTGCCGAAGGACGTCCTGGACAGGATGTACGACGCGGCCATTGCCGCGGCGAAAGGATCGAACTACGTCAACGCAGGGACGGTCGAGTTCCTCGTCGACTCGAAGACGAACGACTTCTGGTTCATGGAAGTGAACACGCGCCTCCAGGTGGAGCATACCGTGACGGAGGAACTCACGGGTGTGGACATCGTCCGCCAGCAGATCCGGATCGCCCAGGGAGAGGCCATCGACATCCCGGCCGAACGCGTTCACATGATGGGCAAGGCCATCCAGGTCCGGATCAATGCCGAGGACCCCAAAAACAACTTCATGCCCGAGGGCGGCAAGACCGTCGAGGTCTACCACTCCCCCGGCGGACCGGGCATCCGCCTCGACGGGCTCGTCTACCAGGGCTACAAGATCCCCACGGAATACGACTCGCTCATGGTGAAGCTCACCTGCCGCGGCTACGACTGGAACGAGACAATCGACCGGCTCAAGAGGGCCCTGCTGGGCTTTAACATCGTGGGGCCGAAGACGACGATCCCCTTCTACCTTGCAATCTGCGACGAGCCTGATTTCCGGGCAGGACGGTTCGACACGGGCTATATCGAGACGCACCCCGAGATCTTCGGATACCCCGAAACGGAGCGGGAGGTGGCCCGGCTGGCCAAGCTCATTGCCGAAATCCATGTGAAGAAGATCAACCCCTACGCCTATTGACGGCACAACACCTTCATCTCCCTCTCCCCCCGCGGGAGACGGCTGGGGTGAGGGGGATTGATTCCTTACCACCGCGATTGGGACAGGGTCCAGGGTACAGGGTTCAGAAAGAGATAAAAGAGAAGGAAGATGGCGAAGAAAGCATTGAAAGTCACCGACGAGAGAATCACCCCCCGGGAGCTGAAAGAGCGCGGGGTCAAAACCGTCCTCGACAGGATCCGCCGGTCGAAGGGCTATTACATGACGAACACCGAGAGGGACCTCTCCCAGTCTGACTTCAAGAACCGGGTCATGCCCCACACGCAGATGCTCGTGGCGGGGGAGAGAAACGCCTGCGGCTATTTCTCCATCGAGATCTCCGGCGGGGCCTCTGTCCACGTGGACATGCTGCGAAAGCAGATCAACCCCTTCGAGAAGCTCAGGGTTCTCAAGTCCATGATGCCGGACACCCTTTTCCAGACGCTCGTCCGGGGGATCAACCTCTTCGGGTACCGGCCCTATCCGGAGAATGTCATCCGCCTCACCGTGAAGCATTTCTCGGAGGTGATCGACGTCTTCCGCGTCTTCGACTTCCTCAACCACATCCCGAACATGGTCCCCGTGTTCGAAGAGGTCAAGAAGGCCGACCGTATTCTGGAGCCCGCCATCTGCTTTTCCACGGGGCCGGAACACACGGACGACTACTACGTGAAGAAGGTGGGCGAGATCCTCGACGTGACCGGCGAGGACATCATCCTGTGCATCAAGAATCACGCGGGGCTCGGAACGCAGAAACGAATCGGAGACCTGGTGAAGGCCATTCTCGACCGGTTTCCCGGCCTGCTGATCCACTACCACGGCCACAACACCGACGGAAACGACATCGGCCGCACCGTCGAGGCCGTCCGGAACGGCGCGAAGATCGTCAACGGCGGCGACCACTCCTTCTCGGGGTTCTACGGACCTCCCCCCATCCTGACGATCGTCGAGACCCTCGAGGACTACGGTTATCCCTGCGTGGGGATCAACAAGCAGGGCATCATCGACACGTCCAACAAGCTGCGGCCCGAGCGGGAGTACTACAAGGACTTCGAGTCCCAGTTCCTGGGCTTCGACCCGACCGTGCAGATCCACAAGTTGCCCGGCGGGGCCACCGGCTCGAGCTTCGAGCAGGCCGTGAAAGGAAATTTCCTGCACCTCATGCCGGAGATCCTTCAGCAGGAGCTTCCAAAGGTTCAGGTCGAGCTGGGCAACTGGTGGAGCGTTACCCCGGGCTCGCAGATCCTCTGGACGACGGCCGTCAATAACGTCCTGAAACGGGCCCGGTACAAGGACGCCAACGACGACCTCAAGAACCTCATGCTGGGCCGCTACGGGGAGCTGCCCTTCCACAAGCCGGCCGACTGGATCTACGAGACCGTTTTCGGCGCCAACTGGAAAAAGATCGTCGATAGCGACTACGGCTACCAGAAAATAGAGGACGTGGATCTCACGATCGAGAAAAGGGTCCTGGAAAAGAGGCTCGAGCGCAAGGCCTCGGAGGAGGAGCTGGTTCTCTACCTCCAGCACCCCAACGATGCGGTGAGCTTCTTCAAGTTCGAGGAGAAGTACGGGAAGGTCTGGGTCCTGCCGCCGAAGGTCTGGTTCAAAAAGGGCGGCTTCAACCTGGGCGACACCTTCGAATTTCCCGATGCATACGGCAAGCTTCACTCCATCGTCATCGGGCCCCAGCGTAAAACCTCGAGCGGCGATGCCGTGACCTATCTCGTGATCGACCATCATCCCGAGCCGATCCTGACGGAGATGGAGCAGGAAGGCGAGAAGGTGGCCAGGAAGATGACGCTGACGGCCAAGGAGATCGAGGCCCTGGCCAAGGACGGCGACATCCGCTCACCCATCAAGGGCACCATCAACGAGGTACCCGTCTCGGAAGGTGACGAAGTGTCCGCCGGACAGGTGCTGATCGTTCTCGAGGCCATGAAGATGCTCAATAACGTCGTATCGGCCATCAACGGGAAAGTCCTGGAGGTTTTGAAAAACCCCGGAGATCAGGTCGACGTGGGCGACCCGCTGATCACCGTCAAGAAGGCCCCTGAAGGAGAGGTGGGAAGTCACGGCGCCCGCCCGGGGAAGGGGTAAAATTTGACCCGGAGTTATCGATAAGTAGCAGATATCGTTATTTTATTCTCGAAAACATCGATTTCGGCTTGACAGGATGTTTTTTTGCGGGTATGTAGTTGCCCTGCCTCTGAAACCAGGCTGCTGCCAGGTTCTGAACGGGGCGTTTTTCGACGCTGTGATTTGGGGGATATGAATTGTCCCTCGGCATCACGCGACTTCTTTCTTCCCGCACTTGTAGGGGAAAACGGAGACTCTGATTTCCGCTTTTCGAGTACAACGCAAGGATGAGGATGAGCAATGCCGAAGCATTTTTATACCCTCTTGATCATTCCGCACAAGAAAAAGGATTCCGTCAAGAAGTTCCTCGCCACCCCTCGGCATTTCCAACTTACGGCCGTCTTCGCGGTAATCTTCTTCTGTTTCTTCGGATACTGTGCAGTCGATTACCTGACGCTAAAGCTGAAGCAGATGGAACTGGACAACCTGCGTGAGCTGACATCGACACAGCAGGAACAGATCGACACGCTTCACGAGAAGATTTCCTTCTTCGACAGGCAGCTGGCCGAACTCAAAAAGGTCGATGAAAAAATCCGGAACATGGCGAGCGAGTTGACCGGCAAGTCCCGGAAGCTTTCCAGGAAGGAAGATCCAAAAGCGAGGGAGCAGGTCCTCGGGGTCGGCGGGCCGATGCCGGCCGATGAGGCCGGTCCCGACAAGCTGACGAACCTGAACCGGCACATGGATCGGCTGCTCGAGGATGCCTCGGCGCGGGAGCGCAGCCTGGCTGAACTGCAGGAATATCTCCACGGACAGCGATCGATTGCTGCGGTTACACCCTCCGTCTGGCCTGTCACGGGCTGGGTGACCTCCGAATTCGGGCGCAGGACAAACCCCTTCGGCGGGCGAAGCGAGTTCCATTCGGCTATCGACATTGCAACCAAGCTGGGAGCCCCCATCAAGGCGCCGGCCAACGGCATCGTGTCGAACGTGGAGAAACGGCCCGACATGGGTCTCATGATTCAGATCGAACACGGAAGGGGCATCGGGACCCTCTACGCGCACCTTTTCCGGGCCGCCGTGAGCAAGGGGCAGGTCGTCAAGAGGGGCGATGTCATCGGGTATGTCGGGAATTCAGGCCGCAGCACCGGCGCCCACCTCCACTACTCCGTGAGCCTGAACGGAGTTTACGTCAACCCCAGGAACTATCTCCGCTGATTCCCTTTTTCGAAAAAATAAGGTATACACTCAAATCCGGTAAGGACTTACCGGGTTTTTTTAGGTTGGGCCATGTTGAATTTCATCCAGAAGATGTTCGGAACCAAGAACGAGCGGGAGTTGAAGCGCATTGCGCCTCTCGTTGACGCGATCAACCGCCTCGAGCCCGCCATCAAGAAGCTCTCCGACGACGAGTTGAAGGCCAAGACGGCCGCATTCAAGGAAAGGCTGGCAAACGGGGCCTCCCCCGACGACATCCTGACGGAGGCCTTCGCCGTTGTCCGGGAAGCGGCATGGAGGACCGTGGGGATGCGGCCCTTCGACGTGCAGCTCATCGGCGGGATTGTGCTCCACGAGGGCAAGATCGCCGAGATGAAGACGGGCGAAGGCAAGACCCTTGCCGCCACCATGCCCCTGTACCTGAATGCCCTCGCCGGCAAGGGGGCCCAGCTGGTCACCGTGAACGACTACCTGGCCCGGCGGGACGCCTCCTGGATGGGGCCGATCTACAATTTCCTGGGGCTCTCGGTCGGCATCATCGTGCACGGTCTGACCGACGAGGAAAGGCGCAAGGCCTATGGCTGCGACATCACCTACGGCACGAACAACGAGTTCGGGTTCGACTACCTGCGGGACAACATGAAGTTCACCCTCGAGGATTACGTCCAGAGGGACTTCCACTATGCCATCGTCGACGAGGTCGACAGTATCCTCATCGACGAGGCGAGGACCCCGCTCATCATTTCGGGCCCTTCCGAGGAGTCGACGGACAAGTACTACCGGATCAACCAGATCATCCCCGGGATCAGGAAGGAAAAGGATTACACGATCGACGAGAAGGCCCGGACCGTCGTCCTGACCGAGGAGGGGGTGGCGCGGGTTGAGAAATCCCTGAAGGTCGAGAACCTCTTCGACCCGCGCAACATCGAGCTGCTCCATCATGTGAACCAGGCCCTGAAGGCACACACCCTGTTCAAACGAGACGTGGACTATGTCGTGAAGGACGGCGAGGTGCTCATCGTCGACGAGTTCACGGGCCGCCTCATGCCCGGACGGCGCTACAGCGAGGGGCTGCACCAGGCCCTCGAGGCGAAGGAAAACGTCAAGATCGAGCGGGAGAACCAGACGCTGGCTTCCGTCACCTTCCAGAACTACTTCCGGATGTACGAGAAGCTGGCCGGGATGACCGGAACGGCGGACACGGAAGCGGCCGAGTTCAAGGAGATCTACGACCTCGAGGTCATGGTGATCCCCACGAACATGCCCATGATCCGGACGGATCACGCCGACGTGATCTATCGGACGGAGAAGGAAAAGTACGATGCCGCCATCGAGGAGATCAAGGAGCTGCACAAGCAGGGGCGGCCCGTACTCGTCGGCACCATCTCCATCGAAAACTCGGAAAAGCTGAGCGCCATGCTCACCCGGAAAGGCGTCAAACATCACGTTCTCAACGCCAAGCACCACGAGCGGGAAGCGGAGATCATCAGCCAGGCGGGACATTGGGGCGGCGTCACCATTTCGACGAACATGGCCGGCCGCGGGACCGACATCAAGCTGGGGGAGGGGGTCGCGCAGCTGGGCGGGCTGCACATCCTCGGCACGGAGCGCCACGAGAGCCGGCGGATCGACAACCAGCTCCGGGGACGCTCCGGTCGCCAGGGCGATGCGGGCTCCTCGCGTTTCTACCTTTCCCTCGATGACGATCTGTTGCGGATCTTCGGAGGCGAGCGCATCCAGTCCATCATGGAGCGTATCGGCATCGAAGAGGGCCAGCCGATCGAAGCCAACCTGCTGAGCAAGGCGATCGAGAACGCACAGAGACGGGTCGAGGCGCACAACTTCGACATCCGCAAGCACCTCCTGGAGTACGACAACGTGATGAACGCCCAGCGCGTGGCCATTTACGACCAGCGCAAGGACGTCCTCAAGGGCGAGGATCCCTGGGGGATGCTCGAGGAGATGCTCGACGAGGTCGTCGAAACCACCGTCGGGGAATACGTGGACGAGAAAACGCACCCCGAGGAGCGGAACCTCAAGGGCCTCGATGACATCCTGTATCAGCTCTTCTCCCTCAAACTTCGCTTCAGTGACGAGGGGCGGGAACGGCTGAGCCCGGACGCGATCACCGAGGAGATCCGCTCCGCCGTCCTGGCGCATCTGCACCGCAAGGAGCAGAATTTCGGCAAGCCGCTCTGGGACTACCTGATGAAGGCCATTATGCTCCAGTCCATCGATGCCTTCTGGAAAGACCATCTCCTGGGGATGGATCACCTCCGGGAAGGCATCGGGCTCCGGGGCTATGCCCAGAAAGACCCTGTCCGGGAGTACCAGAAGGAAGGCTACGAGATGTACCTGGACATGATGTACCGCGTGCGGCAGGACACTCTCCAGAAGCTTTCCCTGGTCCAGATCCAGCGGGAGGAGGAAGTGGAGACCTTCAGGGACAAGACACAGCGCGATGTGGTGATGACGCACGGTACGGCAGGCGCTGCGGTGAAGCAGGTCAGGAGGGAGGCGGCCGACAAGGTCGGCCGCAACGACCCGTGCCCCTGCGGGAGCGGGAAGAAGTACAAGAAGTGCTGCGGGAAATAAGGTCGCATCGAAAAAGATCTCATCGCTCGCTGAACCGTTTCTCGACCGCTCTAGATCTTGCTTCACTGCAAACCCATAAACTCGCCCTTCAGGCTCAGACATATGGGTTTGCGGGCGTTTCGCTTCGATAAGAGCGGTTCACGAGAAACGCTTCAAAAGCTCGCTCAGAGACCTTTATCGATGCATCCTTGAGAGGAAGGGAAAAAGCATGGCGGAAAACGGAAAATTCGAGGTTCCCGGGTTTCAGGCCGCGGGGATCGCGTCGGGGATCAAGGAGGACGGCAGGAAGGACTTGGCGCTCCTGTATTCCGAGGCGCCCGCGAAGGCGGCAGGCGTCTTCACGACGAACGTCTTCAAGGCGGCGCCGGTGCTGCTCGACCTCGAGCGCATCAAGAGCGGCACATCGCGGGCCGTCATCATCAACAGCGGCAATGCCAACGCGGCCACCGGGGACGAGGGCTATCAGGATGCCGTGAAAATGGCGCGCTTCTGCGCCGGAGCGCTGCAGATCGACGAATCCCAGGTCCTCGTGGCCTCGACGGGCGTCATCGGCCGCAAGCTGCCCATCGACAAGGTGGCCGGCAGCGTGAGCCGGCTCGTCAAGGGGCTCTCCCCCGATGGAATCCCCGAAGCGGCGCAGGCGATCATGACGACGGACCGCTACCCGAAGATCCAGTTCCGGGAGGGGCCTGTCGGCGGAAGCGACATCTGTGTCTGCGGGATTGCCAAGGGGGCGGGTATGATCGAGCCCGGCATGGCGACCCTGCTGTCCTTCGTCCTGACGGACGCCGACATCGACGACCAGGCCATGAAGAGGGCGCTTCGGGAGGCGGTCGACCAGAGTTTCAATGCCATCAGCGTCGACGGGTGCATGAGCACGAACGACACGGTCCTGATCCTGGCAAACGGCCTTGCCGGAAATCGCAAGATTCGAACGTCGACAAGGGATTTTGCCGTTTTTGCGGGGATGCTCACCGAAGTGATGACGGAACTCGCCAAATCCATCGTCCGCGACGGGGAAGGTGCGACGAAACTCATCGAGATCGTCATCGAGGGGGCGAAGACGACGGGGGAGGCAAAAGCCGTTGCCTACCAGATCGCCCGGTCGAACCTCGTCAAGACAGCCTTTTACGGCGGGGACCCGAACTGGGGCCGGGTGATTTCGGCCGTTGGCGCGGCAGGCGTGCCCATAAACGGCGATGCCGTGGAGCTCTACTTCGACGGGCTTCCGCTGTTCAAGCAAGGCCGGGGGATTACGAGCCACCTGCAGGAGCTTGCCGAGGTGATGAAGAAGGAACAGATCAAGGTCCTGGTGAAACTCGGGCAGGGCACGAAGGGCTTCCGGGTCTACAGCTCGGATCTGACCGTCGATTACGTCAAGATCAACGCGCATTACACGACCTGAACCGGGTATCGGGTCTCGGGTATAGGGTATCGGGGAAGAAAAGGATCCCCCGGCTCCCTCTTGCACGAAAGGGGGCAGGGGGATTAAATTTTTATTTGCCAAATATAACGCTTTGTGCTAACTAAACCCGTTCTATCTCTCACACCCTCGGATTGCCGGGCCTGTTGCTTTTCGCGAGAAAAGTTCCCCGGCAAGGTGAAGGGGTGGAGGAAACAAACAGGAAAGGAGAATTCTATGTCTACCGTATCGATGAAATTGCTGCTCGAGTCGGGTGTGCACTTCGGTCATCAGACCAATAAGTGGAACCCCAAGATGAAACCCTACATTTTCGGCGCACGCAACGGCATTTACATCATTGACCTTCAACAAACGGTTGAGATGTTCAAGGGGGCTTACAGCTTTGTTGTCAACACCGTTGCCAACGGAGGCGAGATCCTTTTTGTGGGAACCAAGAAGCAGGCCCAGGAATCCATCCGCGAGGAGGCCGAACGCAGCGGGATGCCCTACGTGAACTACCGCTGGTTGGGTGGGATGCTCACCAACTTCTCGACCATCAAGAAGCGCATCGACCGCCTCAACGAGCTCGACTCCCTTTTCGGAAGCGAGTCCATCAACGTCTTCCCGAAGAAGGAGATCCTCCTTTTCCAGAAGGAAAAAGAGAAGCTCGACAAGGTGCTGGGCGGGATTCGACGGATGAAGGGCCACCCGGCGGCGATTTTCGTCGTAGACCCCAAGAAGGAGGATATCGCCGTTCACGAGGCACGGAAGCTGGGCGTTCCCGTGGTCGCTATCGTGGACACCAACTGCGATCCCGATGTGGTGGACTACATCATCCCCGGCAACGACGATGCCATCCGGGCCATCAAGCTTTTCGCGGGTAGGATTGCCGATGCGGTCCTCGAAGGCAAGCAGAAGTTCGAGGAGAAGATCCAGGCGGAAAGCGACAAGAGTCAGGCCCCCGAGGTGAAGGATGCAGAGGCCGGCGAGCCCGATGTGCCGGAGAGCATCGAGATGAAGGGGACCGGGGTCGAAGCGGAGAAAACCGCGAACTAAACGAAACAACACACATCTCTGATGATGAGGAGGAGGTACGGATCAATTGGAAATCTCGGCGGATATCGTAAAGGATTTGAGAGTCAAAACGGGCGCCGGCATCATGGATTGCAAGGAGGCCCTGAAGGTTGCGGGCGGCAATTTTGAAAAGGCGATCGACTTTCTGAGGGAGAAGGGACTGTCTGCGGCAACGAAGAAGTCCTCCCGTGCCACAAAGGACGGCCTGGTGACTTCCTACATCCACATGGGCGGCAAAGTCGGCGTCATGATCGAAGTCAACTGCGAGACCGATTTCGTGGCCAAGACGGACGACTTCAAGACCCTCACCCGGGATCTTGCCATGCATGTGGCCGCCATGAACCCCCTCTATGTGAAGCCCGAGGACGTGCCCGAGGCGGCCCTGCAGAGGGAGAAGGACATCTATCGCAAGCAGGTCATTGCCGAAGGAAAGCCCGAGAAGATCGCCGACAAGATCGTCGAGGGAAAACTCAAGAAGTATTACGAGGAAGTCTGTCTGGTGAAACAGAAGTTCATCAAGGACACGAACAAGACGGTGGAGGACCTCATCAAGGCAGCCATCGCCAAGACGGGCGAGAACATCCTCGTGAAGCGTTTTGTGCGCTACCAGCTCGGCGGGGACGAGTCCTAGGAAAACGCCCTGTTAGAAAAAGCCGGGAATGTCCGGAAAGCTGCAGGTGAGATGAAAGGCGCAAAAAAAGCCGTCTACAGGCGGGTCCTTTTGAAGCTGAGCGGCGAGGCCCTGATGGGGGGCCGCTCCTTCGGCATAGACCCCGATATCGTCCAGACCATCGCCGAGCAGATCCGCGATGTCGTAAGGCTGGGCGTCGAGATCGGTGTCGTTGTCGGCGGGGGGAATATCTTCCGCGGCGTCGAGGGCAGCGCCCGGGGCATGGAGCGCACCCAGGCCGACAACATGGGCATGCTTGCAACGGTGATCAACAGCCTGGCCATCCAGAGCGTCCTCGAGAGGCTCGGGGTGAGTTGCAGGGTCCAGACTGCCATCGAGATGCGGGAAGTGGCCGAGCCCTTCATTCGCAGAAGGGCCACCCGCCACCTGGAAAAGGGAAGGGTGGTCATTTTTGCGGGTGGAACCGGGAACCCTTACTTCACGACGGATACGGCGGCGGCCCTTCGTGCCGCTGAAATCCAGGCCGATGTCATTCTGAAGGCCACCAAGGTCGACGGGGTCTATGACAAGGATCCCGTGAAACACGCCGACGCCATTCTGTATAAAAAGGTGAGCTACACCGAGGCCTTGGCGAAAAACCTTAAAGTCATGGATGCAGCGGCCATTTCTCTTTGCAGGGAAAATAATATCCCCATACGGGTGTTCAACATCGCGAAGAGAGGCAACATCAAGTCCGTCATATGCGGGAAAAACGTAGGGACGATCGTGGGAGGCTGACATGAGCGAGATGACGGATCTGGTCTTTTCCGAGTTGAAGGACAACATGGAGAAGAATATCAAGTTTCTCGAAAAGTCCTTCGGCAAACTCCGGACAGGCCGGGCTTCGCTGGCGCTGCTCGACGGCATCAAGGTCGAGTACTACGGGGTGCCCACGCCGCTCAACCAGGTGGCGTCGCTCTCCGTGCCGGAGTCCCGCCTGATCCAGATCTCGCCCTGGGACACCAGCGTCATTCCCAACATCGAGAAGGCCATCCAGAAATCCGAGTTGGGGCTCAACCCGGCCAACGACGGCAAGATCGTCAGGATCAACATCCCTCAGCTCACGGAAGAGCGGCGCAAGGAGCTGGTCAAGGTCGTACGGAAGATGGCCGAGGAGGGCAAGGTCAAGCTGAGAAATCTCAGGCGCGATGCCAACGAGGAACTCAAGAAACTGAAGAAGGACAGCGACATCAACGAGGACGAGCTGTTCAAGTATCAGGCCGATGTGCAGAAGGTGACGGACGAGTACATCGAGAAGGCCGACAAGGTTACGCAGGCCAAGGAAAAGGAAATCATGGAGATCTGATGCTCCTTACAAACAGCATGAACAGACACAAAGGAGCCCAATGGGCTCCTTATTTTTTGGGGCTTTGGCGGGAGGAGAAACATCCCTTGAAAATGTCGGCGGGCTGTGATAGTCAAACGAAAATTCATCATTGAAAATCGATAAATAGACCCCGAATGGATCAGCTGGACAAAACCAATCTTCCCCGGCACATCGCCATCATCATGGACGGCAACGGCCGGTGGGCGCAGAATCACTCCCTGGGGCGGATCGCCGGCCATCGGAAGGGGGCAGAATCGGTTCGAAACATCGTCGAGGCCTGCCGAAAGATCGGGATTTCCTATCTGACCCTTTACGCGTTCTCATCGGAAAACTGGAGCCGTCCCGAGAGAGAAGTCCGGGCCCTCATGACCCTTCTGGAGAGGTACCTGAAGTCTGAAGTCAAGGTCATGATGAAGAACAATATCCGCCTTCTCACGATCGGCGACACGGGGGCGCTTCCGGAGAAGGTGCGAACGATCCTCCGCGACACCATCGGGCAGACGGCGGGCAACACGGCCATGACGCTGATCCTCGCCCTCAACTACGGAAGCCACGACGAGATCCTGGGGGCGGTGAGGAAGATGGTCGACGAAGCCCGCCAGGGAAACATCGGTGCGGCGGACGTCACGCTGGAACGATTCGCGGACGGCCTCTTCACAAGGGGCATTCCGGATCCGGATCTGCTCATCCGGACGAGCGGGGAGTATCGTCTGAGCAATTTTCTCCTGTGGCAGATGGCCTACACGGAGTTCTACTTTACGGACATTCTCTGGCCCGATTTCAGGGAAAAGCAGCTCATCGAGGCCATCGTCGAGTATCAGAGGCGGGAGCGTCGCTTCGGGTTGACGAGCGATCAGGTGCAGAGGAAGGCATGATGAAAAGTTCACACGCCAAGAGATGGATCACGGGCGTGATCGCCGTGCCCATCCTCTTTTCCATCATCTATTTCAGCACGGAGGCGGTTTTCGCGGGCTTCGTACTCGTGGTGACCGTCATTGCCATCCTGGAGTACAACCGCCTCGCATTCGGCGAAGAATCCAACCTGCTGCAGCGGGCGTTGCTGCTGTTCGGACTCCTGGCGCCCCTGGCAGCGGCACTGTCCGGTCAGGGAGCCATCCTGGCCGTAGCCGTCCTGTCGTCCCTCATGGTTTTCATCCTGTACCTGTTCGGCACGAGGGAGGGCGCGCTCGATCTCAACCCGGTCGGCCGCTACGTCCTGGGCTACCTGTACCTGCCGGTGATGCTGTCGCATCTGATCCTCCTGAGAAGCGGCGAAAAAGGAATCCTTTGGATCTTTTTCGTCATCGTCCTGGCCTTCTCCGGCGACATTGCCGCTTTTTACGTGGGCAGGACCTTCGGGAAGCGCAAGCTCATGCCGCACGTCAGCCCGGGCAAGACGGTGGAGGGGCTCCTGGGGCTTGCCGTGGGGAGTGTCGTCGGGTGTCTCGTGTATCGGCATTTCCTCCTGCCCGAGATCCCCGTCGGACACATCGTCATCGTGGGGCTTGCAGGAGGGATGATCGGGCAGTTGGGGGATCTTTTTGAATCGTTGATCAAGAGGGCCTCGGGAGCAAAGGATTCCGGCGAGATCCTGCCGGGTCACGGAGGCATCCTCGACCGTTTGGATTGCCTGTTGTTCATCGTGCCCTTTGTTTACTACTACAGGACGTACGTAATCGCGTGAAGAAGATCGCCATTCTCGGTTCGACGGGCTCAATCGGGGTCAACGCCCTTGACGTGGTGTCGAAAAATCCCCAGCAGCTGGAGGTTGTCGCCCTGGCGGCAGGCAGAAACCTCGATGTCCTGAAGGGTCAGATCGAGCGTTTCAGGCCGAAGACCGTTTCGGTAATCGACAAAGAACACGCGGGGAGGCTGAAGGCGATGTGCGGTGCTGCGCCCCGACCGGAGATCCTCTGGGGCGAAGAAGGGGTCCGGAGCGTGGCATCGGCACCCGGGGCGGATATGGTCCTTTCGGCCATCGTCGGCGCGGCGGGCCTCGTCCCGACCCTCGAGGCCATCGAAGCGGGCAAGGACATCGCCCTGGCCAACAAGGAGACCCTGGTTACGGCGGGCTCCCTGGTCATCGAGCGCGCCCGTTCGAAAGGCATCCGCATCATTCCCGTCGACAGCGAGCACAGCGCCGTGTTCCAGTGCATCGAGGGGAACGGCGAAAAGAGTGTCGGCCGGGTCATCCTGACCGCATCGGGTGGACCCTTTCTGAGGGCCGGCCGGGCGGAACTGGAAACGGTGCGGATTTCCGATGCGCTCAATCACCCGAACTGGAAGATGGGGAGGAAGATCACCATCGACTCGGCGACGATGATGAACAAAGGGCTCGAGGTGATCGAGGCACGGTGGCTTTTCGGGGTCGATTACGAGCGGATCGATGTGGTAATCCATCCCCAGAGCATCATTCACTCCCTCGTGGAGTTCATTGACGGGTCGGTGCTGGCGCAGCTGGGGCTTCCGGATATGAGGGGGCCTATCTCCTACGCCCTGTTTTACCCGGAGAGGAAGCCGGGCGGGTTTCCCCTTTTCGACCTCTCGAAGGTGGGCCGGTTGGAATTCCAGCCGCCCGATCTCGAGCGGTTCCCCTGTCTGCGACTGGGCTACGAGGCGGGCAGGGCCGGCGGCACGATGCCGGCCGTGATGAATGCAGCAAACGAGGTGGCCGTAAACGCATTTCTGGAAGAGAAAATCCCTTTTCAATCGATCGCCCGGGTGATTGAAGAGGTCATGAGCCGGCATGTTCCGGCAGGCGTGTCCTCCCTGGAGGCGGTCCTCTCGGCCGACTCACAGGCCCGCCGTCAGGCGGAGGAAATCCTGGAAAAAGGAATAGGGTGAACTTCGGATGGGTGTCAACATCGTTTCGGTCGTCATTCTGCTGGGAGTCCTGATCTTCGTTCACGAGTTTGGGCATTTCCTTCTGGCCAAGTCCCTCGGGGTAGGGGTTCTAAAGTTTTCCCTGGGTTTTGGTCCGAAGCTGATCGGCAGAAAATTCGGTGAAACAGAGTACATGATCTCCCTCGTTCCCCTGGGGGGCTATGTCAAGCTGCTCGGGGAGTCCGACACGGACGACGTGCTTCCGCAGGATCAGAGGCGGTCTTTCGTGAAACAGCACGTCCTGAAGAAGATCGCCATCGTCGTCGCGGGGCCCCTGTTCAACTTCCTCTTCGCCATCCTCGCATTTGCCGTCATATTCATGGTGGGCGTTCCGAGCCTCACAACGGACATCGGCAGCATCCAGCCGGGATCCCCCGCGGAGCTGGCGGGCATCCGGGCAGGGGACAGCGTCCAGTCCATCGATGGCAGAAGCGTGGGCCGCTGGAGCGATCTGGCCGAGATCATCACGAAGAGCGGCGGACAGGAGCTCACGCTGAAGCTGAAACGGGACGGAACCTCGCAGGATGTCCGCGTGAAACCGGAGAGCGTGAAGGGAAAGAACGTCTTCGGGGAGGACGTGGACAGCTGGAAGATCGGCGTGGGCGCCTCGAGCAACACCTTCATCGAACGGCAAAACCCGATCCGGGCCCTGTGGACGGGGACGGAGCAGACCTGGGCCATCACGGAGCTGACCTTGATCAGCATCGTCAAGATGGTTCAGGGCATCGTCTCGCCCGATTCCCTGGGCGGGCCCATCCTGATCGCCCAGATGGCCGGCGCCCACGTGAAGAAAGGGATCATGAACTTTGTGTTCTTCATGGCCCTGCTCAGCATCAACCTTGCCGTCCTGAACCTGTTTCCCATCCCCATTCTGGACGGGGGGCACCTGATGTTCTTCCTGATCGAACTCGTCACGGGCAAAGAGGTCAACATCAAGTGGCGGGAACGGGCACAGCAGGTGGGTTTCTTCATCCTGGCGATGCTGATGATTTTTGTCTTCTACAACGACATTATGCGGATCTTCGGCGAGTAGTGCGCTGCCTGGCGGGAGGGTAACCGTCTCCACTCCGCATTCGACGGTTTGAGCTTCGAAACCATGAAGATCGGAAGATCGGGAGTTAAGAAGAGCGGATCAGAACAACAGAACAGGATCGGGGAAAATATTTTCATTCCGCTCTTCTGCTCTTCCGTGCTTCCCTGGTTCGTCATCATAGAACGTCAGCCCTGCCATAAGGCTTCATCGGCAGGTCCGACAGGGCGTTCATCGTTGGGGATATGATCACACTGGCCATCGACACGGCGACGAAAACGGCGGGCGTTGCCCTGCTTCGCGGTGAAACCGTCCTCGTCGAGTACTTCTTCAACCTGTCCGTCAACCACTCCGAGACGGTCCTGCCGGCCGTCCACCAGGGGCTGGCACTGGCGGGGATCGGCATCGATGAGGTGGATCTGTTTGCGCTGACCGTCGGGCCCGGGTCGTTCACGGGCCTGCGGATCGGCGCAAGCACCGTGAAGGGGCTGGCACTCACGACCGGAAAGCCCGTCGTAGGCGTTTCGACACTGGAGGCGCTCGCCTACAATGCCTTCGAAACCCCGGCGCTCATCTGCCCCATGCTCGATGCGCGCAAGGCGGAAGTCTACGCGGCGATTTACCGCGCCAACGGGGAAGGGCTCTTTGACGTGGTGATGGAGGAAAAGGCCACAACCCCGGCGGAGCTTCTCGGCGTCATCGACGGGGAAGCCCTTTTCCTGGGCGACGGGCTCGAGGAGCACGCCGGGTTCATCCGGGGGAGGCTCCAGGGGCGCGCCCGGTTCGCGCCGCCGAACCGGCAGTGGGTGCGGGCATCCAGTGTTGCCCTGCTTGGAGCGAAGAGGTTCGGCCGGGGCGAAAGGCTCGACCTGGCAAGCTTCACTCCCCGCTATCTGCGCCGTTCGGAGGCGGAGATCCGGCATGCGGAGAGGCCCTGATGAGAAGGGATACAGGCATTTGACGCGATGGAAATTTCTTTAGATTGCGCAGGATGTTTATGATATAAGCAAGGCTCTTTCGACAGAGCCAGGAGGTGGGTATGGAGCGATCCGACGAAATGCTCATCGAACGATACATCCAGCAGGACGGCGATTTGAAACAGAACGTGGAGGACCACCGTAAACTGGAGGCAGCCCTGGCGGACTTCAACAAGCGGATTTACCTCACACCCCAGGAGGAGATCGAGAAGAAAAGGCTGCAGAAGCTGAAACTCGTGAGCAAGGACCGGATTTACGCCATTCTTGCGAAGTACAGAAAGAGCGCCTGAGAAACGGCCGGGCCAATCTGGAGAGCATGGACCAGCACACCGGATACATTGTGCGTGAAGGCGCCCCCTTCATCGGCGGATTGGGCATTCTGACGGTTGCCCTTTTCTGGCTGGGTTTCAAGGCAGTGGCCGTTGTGGCCTTTGCCGCCATGCTGTTCGTCGTGTTCTTCTTTCGAAACCCGGAACGGACGGTCCCCGGGGAGAAGGGCATCCTGGTCTCGCCGGCAGACGGCAGGGTCCTGAAGGTGGAAGAGGTTCAACTCGACGGCCTGCTGAAGGGACGCTTCAGGAAGGTCAGCATCTTCATGAACATCTTCAACGTGCATGTGAACCGCGCCCCCTTTACCGGGCGTGTGGAGAAGATCGAGTATCACGGCGGCAAGTTCCTCTCGGCTAATCTGGACAAGGCCTCCGCGGACAACGAGAAGAACAGCCTCCTGATCCGGACGGAAGAGGGCAAGGCGTTCCTGACCATCCAGATCGCGGGGCTCATTGCCCGACGGATTGTCTGCTGGGTCGGTGAGGGGTTGGAGGTCACCAGGGGTCAGCGATTCGGGCTGATCTGCTTCGGCTCGCGTCTCGAGGTGGTCCTGCCTCTCGAATCGAAGATTCTGGTTCAAGCGGGCCAGAAGGTGCGCGCCGGGGAAACACCCATAGGGGTCCTGTGATGAGCAAAGAGTTCAAGAGAGAGCGGTTCATCCGAAGGGAGAAGTTCTTCCGCAAGGACCAGATGAAGAAGGGGATCTACATCCTTCCGAATCTCTTCACGACGGCAAGCCTCTTTGCGGGGATCTACGCGATCATCGCCTCCATCCAGGGCAATTTCATTCACGCATCCATCGCCATCCCGATCTCCCTGATCCTCGACGGGCTCGACGGGCGGGTCGCCCGCATGACCCACACCACATCGAAGTTCGGCGTGGAGTATGACTCGCTCTCCGACCTGGTGGCCTTCGGCGTGGCGCCGGCCATCCTGGCCTACAACTGGTCGCTTGCCGCCTTCGGGAAGTGGGGGTGGCTCGCCGCGGCCATGTTTGTGACCTGCGGCGCCCTGCGGCTTGCCCGGTTCAACGTGCAGGTCGGCGTAATCGACAGCCGTTACTTCAACGGATTGGCCATCCCGGCTGCGGCCATCGTGGTTTCCTCGACGGTTCTACTCTATTTCTACCTGGGATATGAAGGGGCGTTCCCGCACCTGTCGATCCTCGTCGGGATGATGACCCTTGCGCTTCTCATGGTGAGCAGCATCAAGTTCTACAGCTTCAAGGACCTGCACTTCCTGACGCGGGAACCCTTCATGACTGTCGTGCTGGCCGTCATTTTGCTGATTGTCGTTCTGGCGGAGCCGCAGATCATGGTTTTCACCTTCGCCGTGAGCTATGCGATCTCCGGTCCTGTCTGGGGGATCCTGAAGCTGGTCAAGCGCCTCTTCAGCCCGGGGAAAAAGCAGCCGACGCCGGGTGGAGAGATCAAAACAGAAACAAAAACCGGGGAAGCCCCTTGAGCGTGCCCGGGAACGGTCACGGCAGAGTCCCCCGCGGATCGCGAGATTGATTCATTCGAAAAGGAGCCGGATTCCATGAGAACGTATCGTGTAGCCGTCGTCGGCGCCACCGGCGCCGTCGGAAACGAGATGCTCAGCATTCTCGAGGAACGCAACTTCCCCGTGGGCGAGCTGACCCTGCTTGCCTCGGAGCGTTCCCTGGGAAAGGAGCTGGAGTTCAAGGGCAAGTCCTATCCCGTCCAGGTGCTCAAGGAGGATTCCTTCGGGGGGATCGAGATCGGGCTCTTCTCGGCCGGGGGAAGCATCAGCCAGAAGTTTGCCCCCATCGCCGCGAAGGCGGGATGCGTGGTCATCGACAACACGGCCGCCTTCCGGTACGAGCCGGACATCCCGCTCGTCGTGCCCGAGGTGAACCCGGAGAAAATCGCCGGCTACAAGAAGCGCGGGATCATTGCAAACCCGAACTGCTCCACGATCCAGATGGTCGTCGCGTTGAAACCGATCCATGACGCGGCCCGCATCAAACGGATCGTCGTGTCGACGTACCAGTCCGTCTCGGGGACCGGCAAGAAGGCGATGGAAGAGCTCATCGACCAGACCCGGGCCCTGCTCAGCTTCAAGGAGCCCGTGGCCAAGGTCTACCCGTACCAGATCGCTTTCAACTGCCTTCCCCAGATCGATATCTTTCTCGAGAACGGTTACACGAAAGAAGAGATGAAGATGGTCTGGGAGACCCAGAAAATCTTCGGCGACGAGTCCATCGGCGTAACGGCAACGACGGTCCGTGTGCCCGTGCTGCGCTGCCACTCCGAGTCGGTCAACATCGAGACGGAAAAGAAAATCACGGCGGCCGAGGTGAAGGCGCTGCTCAAAAAAGCCCCCGGTGTCATCGTCATCGACGAGCCGTCGAAAAAAGAGTACCCCCTGGCCGTAACCGCCGCCGGTCAGGATGCCACCTACGTGGGCAGGATCCGGGAGGACGAGTCAATTGCAAACGGGATCAACCTGTGGGTTGTCTCGGACAACCTGCGCAAAGGGGCGGCCCTCAACGCGGTCCAGATCGCTGAGATCCTGGCAAAGGACTATCTCAAATAAGGGTATCGGGTATAGGGTATCGGGTATCGGGTTCGGAAGAAAGTGAAACCCTGATGCCAGTCGCCTTACGCCTGTATCGCCAGGCCTGATATGAGGATCATTGCGGGGAAGGCGAAGGGGAGGACGCTGCTCGCGCCGAAGGCCAAGATCCTCCGGCCGACGACGGACCGCGTCAAGGAATCCCTCTTCAACATCCTCTTCGTCGAGGGGAAAAGGTTCCTGGATCTTTTTGCGGGCTCGGGCAGTGTAGGGCTCGAAGCCGTGAGCCGCGGGGCCTCCCGGGTGATCCTCGTGGAGAGCCAGAGGGCCTGCGCCGATGCCATCCGGACGAACATCGAACGCTGCGGGTTCCTCAATATGCCCCTGAAAGAACCGGGGGAAGGCGGCGTGCAGGACGTCGAGGTGATCGACTGCCCCGTCGAGCGTGCTCTCAGGCTTCTCGGCCACAGGGGGGAGCGCTTTGACGTCATCTTTGCCGACCCGCCTTACGGGCGAAACCTGATGGATGAAACGCTGCGCCTGGTCCGGACACAGGCGCTGATGTCTCCAGAGGGGGTGCTCGTCGTGCAGCACGCCACCCGGGAAGAGATCCCGGCGAGGCGTGAAGGGTATCAAATCGAAGACAGCCGTCGGTATGGGGAGACGGCGTTGAGCTTTCTCAGGCTGCAACGGCCTGAGGAACCTAAACAGTAACAGTCTGGCAACCGTACTGGCGAGCCTGACGGATAACAGGCGCCATCAAGAACAGCGGTTATCCGAAATCTCGCATGGGGAGGGGAGCATGGAGAGATTGGCGGTATATCCCGGGTCGTTCGACCCGATCACCAACGGGCATCTCGACATCATCAAGCGCGGCCTGCGGTTTTTCGACAAACTCATCATCCTGGTTGCGTACAATCCCAACAAATCGGGCCTCTTCGCCATCGAAGAGCGCATGGAGTTGATCCGGCAGGTCGTCGGCGACGACCCGCGGATCCGCGTGGACAGCTTCTCGGGCCTTCTCGTGAACTATGTCCGCGATTCAGGTGCCGCAGTCATCCTCCGCGGCCTGCGGGCCCTTTCCGACTTCGAGTACGAGTTCCAGATGGCCCTCATCAATCGGCGCCTCAACCGGGACATCGAAACGGTCTTTCTCATGACAGGGTACAAGTGGTTCTACACGAGCTCCAACCTGATCAAGGAGGCCGCCGGTCACGGCGGGTCCGTCCGGGGGCTCGTGCCCGAAATCGTCCTCCAGAGACTCCAGGAAAAGTACGCCGGCAGTTTCAAGAAAGGGTGAACGACATGAAGCTGGGACCTCTGACGAAAGTTCTCAGGCCGTCTCCGACGCTCGCCGTCACGATGAAAGCCAAGGCCCTCCAAAAGGAGGGAAGGGACATCATCGGCTTCGGCGCCGGGGAGCCCGACTTTGACACGCCCGACAACATCAAGGCGGCGGCCATCCGCGCCATCGGGGAGGGCTTCACCAAGTACACCCCCGTAGGGGGCATCGACGAGTTGAAGGACGCCGTCATCGAGAAACTCCGGAAAGACAACGGCCTGGTCTACACGCGCCCCCAGATCATCGTTTCCACCGGGGCGAAGCACACGCTTTTCAACATGGCCCAGGTCCTCTTCGGGCAGGGCGACGAGGTGATCATCCCGGCGCCGTACTGGGTGTCTTACCCCGACATCGTGCTCCTGGCCGATGCAACCCCCGTGATCGTCGATGCCGGAGAGTCGGAGGGCTTCAAGCTCACTCCGGCAAAGCTCAAAAAAGCCATTACGGCCAGGACGAAGGCCCTCATCCTCAACAGTCCCTCGAACCCGACGGGGGCGGCCTACACCTTTGACGAACTGAAGGCCCTGGCTGACGTCCTGAAGGGAACGGAGATCATCGTCGTGAGCGACGACATCTACGAGAAGCTGCTCTACGACGATTTCCGATTCTCCAACATGGCCAATGTCAGCGAGGAGATGAAGGAGAAGACGATCGTCGTCAACGGGCTCTCGAAGTCGCATGCCATGACGGGATGGCGGATGGGCTACGCGGCGGGACCGAACAACGTGATTGCCGCCATGACGGAAATCCAGAGCCAGAGCACGTCGAACGCGACGTCGATCGTGCAGAAGGCCGCAATCGAAGCCCTCCTGGGGGACCAGTCCTTCATCCCGAAGATGGTGGCGGAGTTCAGGAGGCGCAGGGACACGATCGTCAGGGCGCTCAATGACATCCCGGGAATCACCTGCGCGTCGCCGCCTGGCGCCTTTTACGTATTCCCGAAGGTGTCCGCCCTCTACGGGAAACAATACCAGGGAAAGACGATCTCCACTTCGAACGATTTCAGCGAGTTTCTCCTGGAAGCGGCCAACGTGGCCGTCGTGCCGGGGGGGGCGTTCGGAAACGACGACTACATCCGGCTTTCGTACGCCACGTCGATGGAACTCATCGTCGAGGGCGTGAAGCGGATCGCCGGGGCCGTCGCAAAACTCGGTTAGAACGCGGGGTACCGCGAATCATCAACCACGGCGAGGAAGGAACGGCAAATGGGAGGACTTTTTGGCGTCGTATCAAACCAGAACTGCTCCAAGGTCCTGTTCTACGGGACGGACTATCATTCCCACCTGGGGACTGAAAACGGCGGAATGGCCCTTTGGGGCCAGGACGGATTCTATCAGACCATCCACAGCATCAGCCAGGCCCAGTTCAAGTCGAAATTCGTCAACGACTACAAGGAAATGAACGGGATCATGGGGATCGGCTCCATCAACAACGTGGCGCCCCAGCCCCTGATCGTACGCTCCAAGTTTGGAACCTATGCCATTGCGGAAAGCGGGCTCATCACCAACAAGGACACGCTTGCCGAGGGGCTGCTGAGGCAGGGCGTGTCGTTCAACGAAATGGCCGGAGGCGGCGTGAATCCCGTCGAGCTGGTGGCACGGCTCATCAACCGGGGCGAGACCCTGATCGACGGCATCGTGAACATGCAGAAACTGATCGAGGGGTCCCTGTGCCTTCTCATCCTGAAGGAAGACGGGATCTACGCGGCCCGGGACCTCTACGGGCGCTTCCCGCTCGTCATCGGGAGCCGGGAGAAGAAGGGGGAATACGTCGTCGCCACGGAGGCCAGTGCCCTGCAGAACCTGGGTTACGACGTACTGCAGTACCTGGGGCCCGGCGAGATCGTGCGGCTCAGCCGCTCCGGGGTCCGACAGATGCGAGCGCCCATGCCGGTCAAGAAGGTCTGTGCCTTCCTCTGGATCTACACGGGCGAGCCTTCCTCGGCCTACGAGGGGAAGTCGGTCGAAATCGCCCGCGAGCGCTGCGGACGGGCGTTGGCACGCAAAAACAGGCTCAAGGCGGATTTCGTCACGGGCATCCCCGACTCGGGGATCGGACATGCCATCGGATATGCCCAGGAAGCCGGAATCCCGTACAAGAGACCGCTCGTGAAATACACGCCCGGCTACGGACGGAGCTACACGCCCCCCTCCCAGGAGATCCGCGATCTCGTGGCCACCATGAAGATCATCGCGGTGCGCGACGTGATCCGCGGCAGCCGGATGGTCGTCTGCGACGACTCCATCGTCCGCGGCACGCAGCTCAAAAATTTCACGATCAAGAAGCTCTGGGACAACGGCGCCAGGGAGATTCACCTTCGCGTGGCCTGCCCGCCGTTGATGTACCCCTGCATCTACGGCTCCTCGACCCGTTCGAGGGGCGAACTGGCGGCGAGGCGGGCGATCCGGACACTGCATGGCAAGGACCCGGAGAGCGTGGCTGCCTATCTCAACCCGAAGTCGAAGCCTTACCGGGAAATGGTCGAGTGGATCCGCGAGGACCTCAATGTAACGTCGCTGAAGTATCTGACGATCGATGAGGTGATCGACGCGATCGGGCTGCCGGAGGAGGATCTGTGTCTATACTGCTGGAGGGGATGCTGACGGGGGGCCGAGGCCTGCGGGCACACCATGTCCTGTGTCAGTCGTCCGGCTTTGCGTTTCATGCTCGTGAAGATCGGAACATCGGAAGAGCAGAAGAGCGGATGAGAAATTGAAATAATCTTCATCCACTCCGATCTTCCGCTCTTCCTGACTTCCTCACTTCGCTGTTTTGCAGAGGGAGCCTTGGATTTGAAGAGCTGGTTGATTGATTTGGATGCCGGTGGTTGATAATTTAAGGGCGGGGCATACAAGGCTCTGCCCTTTTTTTGATATTCGTGATATGGAGAGAGAATCATAAAATGATTTAACCCGATGAATTTATGAGCGAACCTGCGGCAATCACTAGGAAAAAGACGCGCCAGATCCGTGTGGGGAATGTTCCCGTCGGCGGGGATGCGCCCGTGGCGGTCCAGTCCATGACCTCGACGGACACGCGGGACGTAAAGGTCACCGTCGAGCAGATCGGCCGACTCGAGGAGGCAGGCTGCGAAGTCGTTCGCGTCGCCGTTCTCGACGAGGATGCGGCCCTGGCCATCCGGGAAATCCGGAAAGCCATCCGGGTTCCGCTCATCGCCGATATCCATTTCAGCCACAAGCTGGCCATCGCTGCCCTGGAGAACGGCGCCGAGTGCGTGCGGGTAAACCCGGGCAATCTCGGGCGCAACAAGATCCGGGAAGTCGTCGATGTGGCGAAGGCCTGCGGCGCCTCCATGCGGATCGGCGTCAACTCGGGCTCCCTCGATAAGGAGCTGCTGGCGAAGTACGGCGGCCCTTGCGCGGAGGCCCTCGTAGAGAGCGCAATGGGCAGCATCGCCTTCCTGGATGATCTCGGTTACCGGGAATTCAAGCTCTCGCTCAAATCCTCCGATGTGCAGACCATGATCCGGGCCTACCGGCTGATCTCGGAGAAGACCGATACCCCCCTGCACCTCGGAGTGACCGAGGCGGGGAGCGTGCTTGCCTCGAGCATCAAGTCCTCCATCGGGATCGGGATCCTTCTTCACGAGGGGATCGGCGACACGATCCGGGTGTCCGTCACGGGTGATCCGACCGTAGAGATGACCATCGCCTACGGCATCCTGAGGGCCCTCGGCATCCGGAAGGTCGGACCCGACATCATCGCCTGCCCGACCTGCGGACGCTGCGAGATCGACCTGGCGCCCATGGTCGAAGAGGTCGAAAAAAAGTTGGCAGGGATGAAAGAGTATCTGAAGATCGCGATCATGGGATGTGTCGTCAACGGGCCCGGCGAGGCTGCCGAGGCGGACATCGGCATTGCCGGGGGCAGGGGGCTCGGCATCCTGTTCAAGCACGGGAAGCCCGTAAGAAAAGTGAAAGAAGAAGACCTGGTCGAGGTTCTTCTCCGGGAAATCGAAGCGATGAAATCGAAAAGGGGGTCGCCATAATGCGGTATTCCGAGATGTTCTTGCCCACGGTGAGGGAGGTTCCATCGGATGCGGAGGTCATCAGTCACCAGCTCATGATACGGGCGGGGATGATCCGAAAGCTGACCACGGGGATCTACTCCGTCCTTCCCCTGGGATACCGGACCGTGAAGAAAGTGGAGCAGATCATCCGCGAGGAGATGGATGGCGCGGGCGCACAGGAAGTCTACCTGCCGGCCGTCCAGCCCGCCGAGCTCTGGGAGGAGTCGGGCCGCTGGAAGTTCTACGGCAAGGAGCTGCTGCGTTTCAAGGACCGCCACAACAGGGAGTGCTGCATCGGTCCCACCCACGAGGAAGTCATCACGGATCTCGTTCGCAACGAGGTCAAGACCTACCGCCAGCTGCCCCGCAACCTCTACCAGATCCAGACAAAATTCCGTGACGAGGTCCGCCCGCGATTCGGCGTCATGCGCTGCAGGGAGTTCGACATGAAGGACGCCTACAGCTTCGATGCCGACGAGAAGGGCGCCGATGTGAGCTACGAAAAGATGTTCAACGCCTATACGCGGATCTTCTCGCGCGTCGGGCTCAAGTTCCGGCCCGTCGAGGCCGACTCGGGCAACATCGGGGGGGCCTACTCGCACGAGTTCATGGTCATGGCCGACACGGGCGAAGATGCGCTTGCCTTCTGCTCGGTCTGTACGTACGCGGCCAACCTGGAGAAAGCGGAGATCGCCAAGCCGGAAAAGAAGCAGATCGACCCCTCGCAGTTCAAGCCCCTCGAGACGATTCACACCCCCAACGTGCGGACGATCGAGGAAGTCTCCGCCTTCCTGGGAGTCTCGCCGCAGGACATCGTGAAGACGCTCATCTTCGTGGCCGACGGCAAGGCCGTGGCCGTCCTCATCCGGGGCGACGAGGAGGTCAACGAAGCCAAGCTGCGGAACTACCTGGGAGCAGACTCCGTGGAGCTGGCAACGGACGATATCGTCCTCGAGGCGACAAACTCGCCCAAGGGATTTGCCGGGGCCATCGGGATCAAGGCCGACGTGGTCGCCGACTATTCACTCATGAACATGTTCAACGTCGTCATGGGGGCAAACCGCGAGGACTACCATGTAAAGAACGCCAACCCGGGGCGGGACTACACCGTGAAGGCCTTCGCGGACCTCAGGATCATCAAGGAGTCGGACAGCTGCCCCCGCTGCGGCAATCCCGTCCGCTTCGCCCGCGGCATCGAGGTGGGTCACGTCTTCAAGCTGGGCACCAAGTACAGCAAGGCCATGAAGGCAACCTTCCTCGATCGCGACGGCAAGGAGAAGTACATGATCATGGGCTGCTACGGCATCGGCGTCGGGCGCACCGTGGCAGCCGCCATCGAACAGCAGCACGACGATCAGGGCATCCTCTGGCCCATGAGCATTGCGCCGTTCCACGTGATCATCATCCCCGTGAACGTCAAGGACCAGGGCATTGCGAAGGCGGGGGAGGAGCTCTACCGGGAGCTCGAAGAAGCCGGCATCGAGGTCCTCCTCGACGACCGGGACGAACGGGCCGGCGTGAAGTTCAACGACGCCGATCTCATCGGGATCCCCGTCCGGGTGACAATCGGCCCCAAGAGCCTTGCCGCGGGCAACCTGGAAATCCGGATGCGCAAGACGGGCGAGATGAAGACGATCCCCGTCAAGGAAGCGACAACGTTTATCAAGGACCTCGTGAAGGGGGAGCTGAAAGCCCTGAATGATCCGAATAACGGACATCCTCGATAAGGTCGGGAAGTACGCAACGCCCGAGGACCTCGAGCTGATCGAGAAGGCCTACATCTATTCGGCCACGGTCCACGCCGGACAGATGCGTCTTTCCGGCGAGCCCTACCTCACGCACCCCATGGAGGTGGCAAACATCCTTGCCGACATGAAGCTCGACGCGGCATCGATCGTTACGGGAATCCTTCACGACACCATCGAAGACACCCTGGCGACGCTCAAGCAGGTCGAGGAAAACTTCGGCAAGGAAGTGGCTGTTCTCGTCGACGGGCTGACCAAGCTGTCCAAGATCACCTTTGCCAGCCAGGAGGAGAGGCAGGCGGAGAACTTCCGCAAGATGATCCTGGCCATGTCCGCAGACATCCGGATCATCCTCGTGAGGCTTGCAGACCGGATCCACAACATGCGCACCCTCAAATTCCAGCCTCCCGACAGGCAGCAGGCGATCTCCACGGAGACCCTCGAGCTCTATGCACCGCTGGCCAACCGCCTGGGGATCAACTGGATCCGGATGGAGCTCGAAGACCTCGCCTTCAAGTACCTCTACCCGGAGCCCTACAACGACCTCGTGCAGCGCATCGACAAGCGCAAGGAGGAAAGGGATAAGTACACCCAGGAGGTCAAGGGGATCATCCAGCGGGAGTTCGAGAATTACGGCCTCAAGGGCGAGGTGGAAGGCCGGGCCAAGCACTACTTCAGCATCTACCGCAAGATGGAGACCCAGCACATCGAATTCGATGAGGTCTACGACCTGCTGGCCTTCCGAATTGTCCTGGACTCGAACAAGGAGAAGGAGTGCTACGAGGCCCTGAGCGTCGTCCACGCGCTCTGGAAGCCCGTGCCGGGGCGCTTCAAGGACTACATCGCCATGCCCAAGGCGAACAATTACCGGTCGCTCCACACGACGGTCATCGGCCCCTACGGCGAACGGGTCGAGATCCAGATCCGAACCCGCGAGATGCACGAGTGGGCCGAGGGGGGCATTGCCGCCCACTGGCGCTACAAGGATCGAGGCGGGCTCAAGGGAAGCGACCAGGAGCAGATCCAGAAGCTCCGCGATCTTTTCGAGGTCCAGCAGGACCTCAAGGACCCGCGGGAGTTCATGAAGAATCTCAAACTCGCCCTCTTTCCCGACGAGGTCTACGTGTTCACGCCCCAGGGCGACGTACGAGCCTTTCCGAAAGGGGCCACCCCCATCGATTTCGCGTACAGCATCCACACGGATGTGGGTAACCAGTGCGTGGGGGCCAGGGTGAACCGAAACATCGTCCCTCTGTCCTATCAGCTCCAGAACGGCGACACGATCGAGATCGTCACCCAGTCGGGCCGCCACCCCAGCAAGGACTGGCTCAAGCACGCCGTCACGTCGCGGGCCGTCTCGAAGATCAAGGCCTGGATCAAGACGGAAGAGCGCAACAAGAGCATTGCCCTCGGGCGCGACATCCTGGAAAAGGAGTTCAGGAAGCACAAGATGAGCCTCGGTCAGATCCTGAAGGCCGATGATCTCAAAAAGATCTGCGAGGAGTATTCCATTGCGGACTCCGATGATCTCATGGCCCTCATCGGCTACGGAAAGATCTCCGCCAGGCAGATCGTGAACCGCTACCTTCCGGAGGAGGAAGAGAAGAAGGAAGAGTCGCTGCCGGAAAAAATATGGAAGAAGATTCGCAAACCGGAAACGACCGGGGTGTCCATCACGGGGATCGACGATGTCATGGTGCGCTTCGGCAAGTGTTGCGACCCCCTGCCGGGCGACGAGATCGTGGGCTATATCTCCCGGGGCCGGGGGATGAGCGTTCACCGGGCAAGCTGCCCCATGATCAACGATTTCGACCCCGAGAGGATCGTCGACGTGCAGTGGAACATCACGGAGAAGCATACCTACCCCGTTCACGTGAGGGTGATCTGCCGGGACAAGAAAGGACTGCTCGCCGAATTGAGCACGGCCATATCGTCCCACGACGTCAACATCAGCCACGCCACCGTCGAGACCATACCGGGCGAGCAGGCGATCTGCGAGTTCGACCTGGAGGTCACGGACCTGAAGCACTTCAACGCCGTCGTTGCCGCCCTCAAGCGCCTGAAGGCCGTCCAGGCCGTGGAGCGGATCCGGGTATCCGACTCGAAGCCCGAAAAAAAGCCCGACAAGAAACAGGACAGGAAAGGGCTGCACTAAGAGGGTATAGGGTATTGGGTATCGGGTATCGGGCAAAGGAAAAACTCATTTGTTTTAATTCCCAATTCCCATTACCCATTTCCTGCCCTTTCGGTTGACACGTCAGACGCCTTCCGGTATAAAATTCTCTTTTACAAATAACTTGCAGAGCTTATTGCAGAATTCCGGTGTGAATGATGAAAATCAGAGTGTTGACGACAGTTGTCTCGTTTGTGCTGTTTTTCCTGTGGGTTGCGGTTCCGCCGAACGTTTCGGCAAAGGACCCGACGGGGAAGTACGTAGTGGTCATCGACCCCGCCCACGGGGGGAAGGACGCAGGGGTGTCGTTGACGCGCTCGGTTTCGGAAAAAGACATCACCCTTGCCGTGGCCACCCTGATCAAGCGAAACCTCGAGGATTCCAAAACCCTGGCGGTGAAATTCACGAGGATGGGCGATACGGATGTGGCGCTGGCAGACCGGGTCGGGGCGGCCATCAAGGCAAACGCCGATCTGTTCATCAGCCTCCATGTCAACGCGGGCTTTGAGAAGGAGTCGGCCGGATACGAACTCTACTTCCCGGGTTTCAAGGGGCAGGATGGGTCAAAAGGGGCCCCGAAGGGCGAGTCCGCTGCGATCGTCCGGGACATGGTTCGGACGAAGCACCTCAATGAAAGCGTGCGATTCGCCCAGATCCTCGAGCGGAGGCTCGACCCGGTGTTTCCCCGGATGGACAGGGGCGTGCGCGACGCGCCCCTGTTGATTCTTCAAAATCTCAATATCCCCGCCGTCGTCCTGGAGATCGGGTTTTCGACGAGCCCGAACGACCGCAAGAAAATCCAGGACGAGTCGATCCAGGCGGCCGTGGCGAAGGCCGTGGCCGATGGCGTCAGGGAATTCTTCCAGTAAGCGGCCGAGAACGATGCGAAAAGACGGCAGAAGCGCAAACGAAATCCGGCCCGTCATCATCACGCGGGATTACCTTCGACACCCCAAGGGGTCCGTCCTCATCGAGATGGGAGACACGAAGGTGATCTGCTCGGCGTCGGTCGAGGAAGGCGTCCCCCCTTTTTTGAAAAACACGGGCAGGGGCTGGCTCACGGCGGAGTACGCCATGATTCCGGCATCGACTCACGAGAGAAGTGCCCGCGAGAGCTCGCGCGGGAAGGTCGGCGGCAGGACCCATGAAATCCAGCGCCTGATCGGCCGGTCGCTACGGGCCGTGACCGACCTGACGGCCTACGGGGAGAGGACGATCCATATCGACTGCGACGTCATCCAGGCGGACGGCGGAACCCGGACCGCCTCGATCACGGGGGCCTTCGTGGCGCTCGTCGTTGCCTTGCGGAGACTGCGCGAGGAAGGACTCGTCGACTCGATGCCCGTGAGGGACTTTGTGTCTGCCGTCAGCGTCGGTATCGTGGACGGCCGGATGCTTCTCGACCTTCAGTACGAGGAGGATTCCAGTGCGGAAGTGGACATGAATGTCGTGATGACCCGCGGGGGGCTCTTCATCGAGGTGCAGGGAACGGCAGAGGCCGCGCCCTTCTCGCGGGATCTTCTCAACGGGCTTACCGATCTTGCCGTAAGCGGGATCGGGATGCTCACGCAAAAACAAGTCGAAGTGCTCGGGGAAACACTCTGATTCGTCGTATTGTACTGGCCACGAGAAACGCGGGGAAGGTACGGGAGCTGCGCGACATGCTCCGGGACCTCGACATCGAGGTGCTTTCCCTTCAGTCCTTTCCCGATGTCCCCGAAGTTGCGGAAGACGGCCTGACCTTTTACGAGAATGCCCTGAAAAAGGCACGGGAGGTATCCCGTCACACCTCGGAGACGGTGCTGGCCGATGATTCGGGGCTCGAGGTGGATGTGCTCGGGGGAGAGCCCGGGATTCACTCGGCCAGGTATTCGGGGCCAACGGCGACCGACGAGTCCAACAACCGGTTGCTTCTGCGGAACCTGGAAGGGATCCCGAGAGAGAAGCGGGGGGCCGCTTTCCAGTGTGCCCTCGTGCTCTGCCGGCCCGACGGCTGCAGCGAGTCCTTCGAGGGCAAATGGCGGGGTGAGATCCTCTTCGAGCCGAGGGGGACCCTGGGTTTCGGCTATGACCCGCTCTTTCTCGATCCGGAGCAGGGCCTCACCGCAGCGGAGCTCCCGCCCGAGATCAAGAACCGAATCAGCCACCGGGGCCGGGCCTTTGCGAAGTTCAGGGAGTGGCTTTTACAAGAGAGAAGTTAGGAAGAGCGGAAGTTAGGAAGAGCAGATAAAGAGAAAGGAAGTCTCTCTTCATCCGATCTTCCGATCCTCCTAACCTCCTAGCTTCCATGTTTTTAAACGGGGCGTGGCGCAGTCCGGTAGCGCGCATGCTTTGGGAGCATGATGTCGCAGGTTCAAATCCTGCCGCCCCGACCAATAAATACAATGGGTTACGTGCTTCCCGTAGCCCATTTTTGTTTTTATGTGATGGTTGTGGATTGTTGTGTGCCAACGATTTGCAACCTTCGGGCAAAAAGGAGCCCGGAACGCTCCGGGGAAACAAAACAAAGGCGGGGCCAATGGACTCCGCCTCGTGTAATCCGCTATTCAATTTTTCCAACTCAGACGCCGCTCTCGATGCACGTCCCCTCGTCGCAGAGGTAGCCGTAGTAACTGCTTTCACGTTCCTCCTCCCGGATCAACCTCTCCTTAGTCTCCGATTGTTTTTCTCTTTCAGTCAAGATATCACTTAACCTGTCCCATAACCTGAAGTAGGTTTCCCAAAGTTTCATGATCAGACACCTCCTGCTCTATTTTGATCATATACATGCCTGTCAACAGGGATGAAAACAAGGGTGGAGTCGGTTGGCTCCGCCCCGTCGAATCCGCTATTCTGTTTTTTTGTCCAACTCATACGCCAAACTCAAAGCACAGCCCCTCAATCGTGAAGAAACGTCCACCCCTGTCTCGCTCAGTCTCTTGGAGAGACCGCTTCTTCATCAGGCCGCGCTTTACTTGTGACCTTTCCCTCTTCAGGGTTTTTCGTTCCTTTCTTGTTTTCATGACGAACACCTCCTATCATAGCCTTTCCTATTTTGATAATATACACGCCTGTCAAGGGGGTTCATGGAAAGCCGGAGGTGCCCACAACCTTCTCGCCTTGATCTTTCTTTGCCGCTTTGCTAAAGCTGCACACACAGCATTGGTTCAACGGTCTCGGCCCTCGAAGGAGCGGATGATTGATCGCCATCGCCTTCCGTTACGGCTCCAACTGCCGGTTTTCTGTCATAGCGGGAACTCTGCATCCATTGCCTGATGCGCCCCGGAAAGAAAGATCCCGAGAACGCCCCTGCGCCTTTTTGGGTAATCCATGCCTTCATATTTGGTAAACTCCAACGGATTTCATCCAACCCCCTGGTGCAGACCGGAAATCCGGTCGAGCCTCGTTTTATTTCTTGCGGTCTGCTTTCTCATCCTGCCCGCAACGGCTGTTGCGGCATCCGAGACCATACGGGTCGTCGTTGAGGGACTCTCGGGAAAAGAGCTGGCCAATGTCGAGGCTGCCCTGGCCGTTCCGCCCAGCCTCATTCGGGACGGCAAAGTCGACAGGTTGTGGCTGGAGCGTTTTGAAAGCCAGGCGCCGGGAAGGGTGAGAGAGGCCCTGGAGGCCTTCGGGTATTACAAGCCCACGATCGACGTCAGCCTGGATACGCCTGAGGAAGGGGCATACCGGTTGGGGGTTCGCGTGGATGCAGGTGAGCCGGTGCGCCTCACAAAAGTGCAGGTGCAGGTGCAGGGTCGCGGGGCCTCCGAGAAGGCGCTGGCGGAAAGGGCGGCGGATTTTCCCCTGCACGCCGGCGATGTCCTGCGCCACGATGTCTATGAGAAGTCCAAGGGAGATCTCCTGTCGAAGGCCATGGAGCAGGGTTACCTGGATGCGCACTTTTCGGTACACACCATTCGCTTGAATGTTGAGGAGTCGAAGGCCGAAATAGACCTCGTGCTCGAGACCGGCGAGCAATATCGCTTCGGAGAGGCTACATTTCGCGGCGCTCCCCGTTATCCGAGACCGTTCCTTCAGACTTTTCTCGATTTCAAGCCCGGCCAGCCCTTTTCCTACGAGAAGATTGTGCAGACACAGCTCAATTTCGCCACGGCGGAACGTTTTCAGTCGGTCGTCATACAGCCCGACAAGGCGGGAGCCACGGGCCATTCGGTGCCGATCAACGTGGAACTTGCCCCGTCGCCCCAGAAAATCGTGAGAGTGGGAGCGGGTTTCACCACGGACTATGGACCGGGGTTTTCCGTGCGCTACGAGGATCTGAATGTGGCTGACAGCGCGCAGAGGCTCGTCAGCGAACTGAATCTGAGCCAGCGCCTTCAAGGGCTGGCATTGCGCTATCTATTTCCGGGCAGCACCGATTTCAGGAGCTTCACCAGTACCCGCGTGGGCGCCCAGCGCGAAGATACGGTGAGCTACACCACAAAATCGTTTTCAGCAGACATCGAGAGGACAATGGGCTTCGGCAGGGATCGGCTCGGTTCGATTTATCTCCAGCTCCAAAAGGAGGATTCGACGGCAGCGGGCGACACGACCAACACGTTTGTCCTGATTCCGGGCATAAGATTTTCACACAGGGGCTACGAAAATCTGATTCGACCGACCAGGGGGTTTCACTACAAGCTCGAAGCGCGGGGCACCACACAATCTTTCGGCTCCGACGTGGGTTTTGCCCAGTTCCTCGGGTACGGAGATGCTCTGTTGCCCCTTGCCGGCAGGTTTTCCCTCAAGATGAGAGGGCAGGCGGGAGCGACATCCATGAATGGCAGCATCCTGGACGTCCCGGTTTCGTTTCGGTTTTTCACGGGCGGCGACAACAGTGTCAGGGGATATGCCTACCAGTCGTTGGGGCCAAAAAATGCCCAGGGCGACGTCGTAGGAGGAAAGCACCTGCTGGTCGGGAGTGTTGAACTGGAAGGGGCCATCGGCCAGAACTGGGGTGCAGCCGTATTTTATGACACGGGCAATACCTTTGACGACCTCGACAGTCTGACGCTTGCCCAGGGTGCAGGCGTGGGCATCCGGTACTACACGCCGGTGGGACCGATTCGCCTGGACATCGCCCGCCAGGTCGGGGTGTCCGATGCGGAATACAGGTTTCATTTTACCGTGGGGATGCAGTTTTGAAGAAGCGCGCAATCATCGGGTGCTCCGTCTTGTCCCTCCTTGTCGCGGCAATCGTCGCGATCGCGTGGCTCGTTTGCACCCCGTCCGGGTCACGCATCGTCGTGACGACCCTTTTGCGCTGGATGCCGGTCACGGTTGAGGCGGAGCGTATCGCGGGGCAGCTCGCAAATGAACTCATCCTCGAGGGCGTGCACGTGGCATGGCCAAACGGTGAAGCGCGTATCGCCACAGTGCTCATGCGCCTGCAGCCCCTGTCTCTTTTAACAGGGTCCGTGTCGGTGGACGAGATGGCCGTCCGCCGTGTCTCGATTGTCGACAACAGTCCGGAGAGCGGGCCGCCGTACGATCTCGAGTGGCCCCGGGCCCCGCGCCTGCTCGCTGCGGTAAGAGGCAGCATCGATCAATTCAGCATCGAGGATGTCTCCTATCATAAAACCGGGAAGGATCCCGTAACGATCCATGAGGGCCGGGGCGAGGTGATCTGGTCCCGCGGGTCCCATTTGACGTTGAAAGACCTTGTTCTCCGTATGCCCGGCGCGCAGGCAGAAGGCAGCGTGGAGGCCGGTCTTTTGTTTCCTTCCCTTCAGGCGAACCTTTCCGTCAGGCTGGATCAGCCTGTAGCAGAATGCGACGCCCTCTCCCTCACGGCGGATCTCGCCTCCGGGAAGGGTCCCGAGCAGGTTTCAGGAAAAATAGTGCTCAATGCTTCGTCGGGTGCGAACGTGCAGGCCCGGGTGGAAGGCGAGATCGGACTGACCCGGAAGACCGTCGTGTTCCGGAACATCCAATTCAAGGACGGAAGCGGGAGGGCCTTCGTGAGCACCGAGGGCCAGGTAAACGTCTCGACCGCCGAGATGATCACAAGCGCTTCGTTCCGATTTGCGGAAGGGGATGCCGTTCCGGCGCTTCTCCCCTTGTCCCTCACGGGTACGCTTGAAATCCATGGCGGTCCCGCTCACTACCGGGGAAAATTCACCGTGCAGAACGAGGGGCAGGCTTGGAGGTCCGCCCTCCTGTCCGGGCAATTTGCAGGGAACCTCGAGGGCGTGCAGGTGACACGCATGACGGGCAGAACTCTCGAGGGCACGGTGGAAGGAAAGCTCAGCGGATCGTGGGACAAAGGCGTGTCTGTCACGGGGTTCCTGCGGGGCAGGGATCTCAATCCCGCACAGATCAGGCCGGGGATGACGGGCAAGATCAACGTGAATGTGGAGGGAGCCATCCATTGGCCGAAGGCAGGATCGCTGGAGGCAAGGGTCAAGGGCGAGCTCCTGGAAAGCCGCCTGCGCGATCGCGCTCTCACCGGCGGCCTCGATGCGCGCTGGCAGGCCGGGATGCTCCGTATCAACAGACTTCTCCTCAAGGGCGCCGGTTTTGAGGTGAAAGCTGCCGGCGCTCTTGCTGAGCACGTTAACTGGGGCGTGCAGGTGAGCGATCTCTCCGCAATCATGCCCGGGAGCGCCGGACGGCTCTCCGCGTCCGGGTGGGTCCGACGGGAAAGGGAGCGACTCGCAGGCGCAATGAGCCTCCGGGGCAACAAGCTTCTTGTTTCCGGCGTGCAGATCACGTCCGTCGAGGCGGATGCGGAGATGGGAAAGGGGGATCCTCAGGGCCTCGAGGGAAGGGCCTTGCTGAAAGGCGTTGCCTATGGGCCCGTGCAGATCAGCACCGCACAGGTGAAGAGCACGGGTAAGCTCGACGCTCACACGATCCAGGTCCTGCTCGAATCGCGTGAAGGCAAGGCAGAGGCAGCTCTGCGGGGAAGTTACGCAAAAGCCGTATGGAAGGGAACCCTGGAGACCCTGAGAGGAAGCGACACCCTGGGTTCGTGGGGACTCCAGGCCCCGACTTCTCTCGTGGTGTCCGCTGGAAAGGTGAGCGTCAGCCCGGCTCTGATCACCAGCACGCGGGAGGAGACGCTCGAGTTCTCCATGGACACGTCTCTCGACCCGGTGCGGGGCGCTCTCCTGTCGAGATGGCAGAGGGTGGATCTGTCACGATTCGCCTTCCTCACGCCGGAGTGGCAGGTCCGCGGACAGACGGAGGGCCATATCCGGGCGGAATTTCGGGACAAGAACAGGACAACGGTTTCTTCTGAGGTGGGGCTTACAGGAAACCTTGCCCGAGGATCGTATGCCATAGACGTGAAGGAGGCTGCGGGGAAACTCGAATGGAACGAAAGCGGCCTCACGGGACTTGCACAGGCGGTAATCGGCCGTGCCGGTCGGATCAATGCGCGGTTGACGTCGCCGGATCCCGCCCGGCCCGGCCTCCCGGACAGGGGCGAGTTCCGCTTTTCCGCGGATCGTGTGGAGGCCGCCCTGATCCAGCCATGGCTCCCTGAACCTCTTTCGATGACGGGGACCATGTCGTGCACGGCTGCAGGCAGACTGCTCTCCGGTTTGCGCCTGGACGCAACCGGTGAGGTAAGGCTTTCGCAGGGCGCCTTTTCCCTGAAGGAGAAAAAGGGCATCGTCACGGCGCAGGCGGAAAAAGCGCAGCTTCGCTGGACCTGGCGGGTAAAGACGCTGAGCGGTGATCTTGATATCCTGCTCGCCAACCATGGTTTTCTCAAGGCCGAGTTTCGCCTTCCCGTCGAAGCGAGCTTTCCCGTCGTTTTAGAGGGGCAAGGACCTGTCCAGGCGGCCGCTCGCGCCGATCTGCGGGAGAGGGGCCTCTTGAGCGCCCTCTTTCCCGGTCTGATCCAGGAAAGCCGGGGAAGGCTCGCCATGAACTGCTCTGCAGACGGAACGTGGAGCGCGCCAAAAATTCACGGCACCCTGAGAGTCGATCAGGCAGGCGCGTATTTGCCCTCCACGGGGATTCAGCTGAGCGACGTGACAATGGACGCTCAATTCGAGGACCAGACCGTGCGCATCATATCCTTTGGGGCGCGCTCCGGCCCCGGGCGGCTCGAGGGGGCCGGTACCGTGTGGCTCAAGGACCGGGGTATCGATCGCATCGACATGAACCTCTCAGGCGAGAGATTCCAGGTCGTGCGGCTGCCCGAAATGGAGATGCTGGCAAACCCGAGTCTGACCTTCAGGGGCTCGCCGAAAAACCTTCAGGTCCGCGGCAACATCACGATACCGGAGCTGCACGTCAGGGGAACCGAGACGAAGGCAGTGGCGAGACCCAGCAAGGACGTGGTGAAGGTCGGTGAGGGCCGCGCCCCCAAAGGCAACCATTCCATCCCTCTCGATGCGCAGGTCCGGATTATCCTGGGAGAACGTGCCTTCATCAAGGCCGAGGGAGTCGATGCGAAACTGGAAGGAGACGTGCTGCTCACTGCCGCGGCTCTTGATGCCGTCAAGGCAAAAGGGGAGATCCGTCTCAAGGATGGCATGTACACGACCCGGGGCGCGCGTCTGGCCATCACCCGCGGGCGTGTTGTTTTTGACGGCGGACCGGCGGACCAGCCGAACCTCGATGTGCTGGCCCTGCGCACCGTCGAGGAAAGGACGGACCGGGCCGGGCAGACCCTGGGTGCGTTCAGGGAAGTGAAGGCGGGGGTTATCGTGACGGGTACCCCGCTTGCGCCCGTTGTGAGACTCTATTCGGAGCCGTCCATGCCGGACGCCGATATACTGAGCTACATCGTGCTGGGTCAACCCGCGAGCGGTGATGCATCCAAGTCAGCGTTGCTTGCGGCGACTGCAGAGGCTCTTCTGTCGGGAAGCGGCTCCGAATCGACCTTGAGCCAGCTGAAACGTCAATTCGGCCCGGACACGGTGGACGTGAAATCCAAAACCGCAGGGGGCACGACCCAGTCGATTGTTACGGTGGGCAAGTATCTGCAACCCAGGCTGTACGTGAGCTATGGCCGTTCCCTGTTCAGCGACGAATATTACGTAACCCTGCGATACACTCTCTCCAGGAGGTGGGAAGTGGAGAGCAAGGCAGGGGCACAGACAGGCGCAAACCTCTACTACAGGATCGAGCTTGACTGATGACAGGTTCAGTGCGGTCTTGTTCATGCCTGGAGTCGTATGGAAACCGGTGAGTATGATCGGGCGAGAGTGTCGGATCGGATCTGACGTAACGGACTTTAGAGGGCTCTATCCATGATTTCGAATAGCAAAAAAGAATGAAATCAAGTATTCTGTCAACTGCGATCTTCCAAAATTCGGATCATCGCATGACAGAAGGTGAAAAGAAGAAAGGACTACAGGCCGTGAAGAATCATAAAACAGGTCGAATCATCCGTACCGTGCTGGTGGCGATCCTCGTCGTTTCAACCGTCCTGTGCCTGTCCGGACCGGCTTTTGCTGCAGCCCCGTTGACGGCGAAGCAGCTGCCGACCGACCAAACCTTGAAAAGCGGTGTCGGAAGCGAGAAGTTCAACACGGTCCGGTTTGAAACATTCGGAGGGCAGCCGGAGGAACGCGTCATCGGGTATTTCCTCTACAGGGACGGCGTCAGCGTCAGCTTCAACGGGCCGCAACTGGAGTCCATTGGCAAGCTCACCTTGAACGAGGTGTATGCGGATCATGACCGGGTGGTAAAGGCAAAATTCTACAGCCGCGCAAGCAAGCTCATCATCCGGGAAATCATTCGGGAGAATGCGGTGGTCGGTTACGCGGTGGGCGATTTGGGCATGGAGATAACCCTGTGGGACCTGACAAAGGGCTCATCGAACGTCAGTCTCGAACTTCGCTACAAGGATCTGAGAGCAAAAGGCGAGCGATATTACGGCGGTCCAAAATAGCAAGGGCGCCGATTGACGGCAAAGCGATTCCACTCGCCTGTCACCCGAAACAGGGTTGCGGCAAGGCTGCGATCCTGTTTTTCTGTTCTCGAAGCGTCGGGAAAATATAAAGTCCGGTGCCCGTGGGCAAGGGACTTTTTTGTTGACTAAAAGGAAAATATTTCGTAGTCATCTTACGTTATCGAATCACGGCATTCCGTTAGTTCTCGTTTCCTGCGGCGGCAATCCTGGCGGCAGGGAACGGCGAAACGCGTCCTCTTCCCCAACAACAACGTAAACCCCGGAAAAAGCGAGATCACTGAAACGTGCGGCCCCGCCTGGGGCGGGTCTGCAATCGATTTCCACCTGAGCGCCGGGTGATGACTTCACAGGGAGGTGTTTTTTATGGCGAGTGACATGTCGGACAACATGAAACCCGTGGCGGATTTTTATGCCCGGTGGTCCAAGGACTCTTTCGATATGATGTCCAAGGGTATGGCCATGTACAACAAGATGAGCAAGTCCTGGATGGATGTCACCGAGGGCTCGTCGGGGGAGAAGCCCGATGACATGCTGAAAAAATGGACGGAAGCCTTCAGCGGCTCCTACAACGATCTGTTCGAGATGTACACACAGCCCTTCAAGATGTTCGGTGCAGGGCAGGTTCCCGGAAAGGAAGCCTGGGAGGACGTCTTCGCCAGGTGGCAGAAGATGTTCACCGCGGCGCCGGCCGGTTCGGCCCCGACGGCTGCACCGGATGAATTCGTGAATTTCTCAAAGAACTGGTTCGAGGGATATACGAAAGTCTGGCAGACCTGGCTGGAGAGCATGCAGAAGATGGGAGATGCCTGCAAATCCTCCATGGGAGAAGGGGAGAAGCCCGGGGCGGCCATGAGCGAGGTCTCCGAGATCTCCGATCGATTCATGAAGGAGTGGTCTGCCTTCGTGACGGAACAGGCCAAGTCCTTTCTATCCTTGTGGAAGTCCCGCCTTCCGGCTGAGCCAAAGGAACCGAAGAAGGCCAAGAAGGAATAGCCCGATCGGAAGAAAAGAGCGCAGCCTTTTGCGATCTGCGCCCTCCACCGGTCTCAGCGGCCGAACGTGACCCGGTCTCCCGGACGGATCCCGTGCCGGTAAAACCAGCCCTGGTTGGTCTCGATGACGTATTTTGCCGCCCCGGCCGAACGGTAGAGGACACTTTCATCCAGCGGTTTGGCCTGGTGGATGTTGAGGATGATGCCGTCTGCTCCCACGAAGACGATGTCCAGCGGGATGAAGGTATTGCGCATCCAGAAGGCGAGTTCCTGGGGTTCGCGGTAGACGAACAGCATGCCTTCGTTTTCGGGCAGGGACTGGCGGAACATGAGCCCCCGTTCCTGTTTCTCCAGCGTTTCGACCACCTCGACCCGCAGAGAGTTTTTGCCCACCAGGATTTTCTTGAACTTCGGCGCAGCTTCCGGGTCCTTTGCTTGAGCGGGACCGCAGATCAGGATCATGGCCGCCTGCAGGATCAGCAGCAGGGCGAGAAGAAGCGCAAATGCCGTTTGTCGGGTCATCGGTTTACCTCACTGGCTTCGAGCGGTAGCGGGAAACGACCCGGCTCAGTTCCTTTTCCACGAGTGTGCGGATCGAGGCGAGGGCTTGCTTGGTCGATGCTTCGAAACGAAGCACCAGCACGGGTTGTGTGTTCGAGGCGCGAATCAGGCCCCATCCGTCGGGAAACAGGATTCGCACCCCGTCGGTATCGATGATGCGATAGTCCCTCCGGAAGATCTCGGTCACATCGCGCACCACGTCGAATTTGATCTCGTCGGGACAGTCGATGCGGATTTCCGGCGTCGTGACCGCACGGGGCACGTCGGCAAGGATGTCGCTCAGTTTTTGCCCCGTCTCGGAGAGGATCTCGAGGAGGCGTGCCGCGGCATAGATGGCATCGTCGTAGCCGAAGTAGCGATCGGCGAAGAAAAGATGGCCGCTCATCTCGCCGGCCAGGACCGCCTTTTCCTCCTTCATCTTCCCCTTGATGAGCGAGTGGCCCGCCTTCCACATGATGGGCTTCCCGCCGTGGGCGGCGATATCGTCGTAGAGGCGCTGGGAGCATTTCACCTCGCCGATGATCGCCGCGCCGGGATTCTCCTTCAGGATGAACCGCGAGAAGAGAAGCAGAAGCTCGTCGCCCCAGAGGATCTCGCCCTCGTCGGTGACGACCCCGATCCGGTCGGCATCTCCGTCGAATGCGATCCCGACATCGGCTTTCTTCTGTCTCACCTGGACGATGAGTTCGCGGAGATTCTCGGGAACCGTCGGGTCCGGGTGGTGGTGGGGAAACCGGCCGTCCATTTCCTCGTAGAGGCAGGTCAGATCGCAGCCGTAACGCTCGAAGAGGGGAGCTGCGAAATAGCCGCCGACGCCGTTTCCGCCGTCGAGGACGACCCGGAGCCCGGGCCGGACCTTCACGGTTGCATGGATGTTGTCGAGATAGGCCACGGTGATGTCGACGCTCGAGGACCTCCCGCTGGCTGACCGGAAAGCCCCGCTCTCGATGATTTCCCGCAGCTTCTGGATCTCGCCCCCGTAGATCGTGTCGGGCCCCACGCAGATCTTGAACCCGTTGAACTCCGGCGGGTTGTGGCTTCCCGTCACCATGACGCCGCCCCCCGTTTTGAGATGACGCACGGAAAAGTAAAGGATCGGAGTGGCGCAGGTGCCGATGTCGATGACATCCATACCGGTGGATAGCAGCCCTTCCTTGATCGCCTCGCTGAGAGCATCGGAGCTGAGGCGGCAGTCGCGGCCGAGGGTCATCGCCGTCACGCCCTGGCTCGCGGCATAGGTGCCTACGGCCCGGCCGAGTTTCACAACGAGATCGCGTGTCAGGTCTTTTTCGACCAGGCCCCTGACATCATATTCCCTGAAGATTGAAACGTTCATGATCGACTCCCGAAATGACGTTTTTTTCTATCACAGTTTGCGACTTCAGACAATCGCTGCCCGCATGCGCTGAAGCGAAAGACCGCAGAGGGCATGCAGACACCGAAAACGGCGAAAAAATAAGTTGACAGGCGATAACGCGATCGGTTACAAGGACTCAAAAAGATGTATATCATGTGCAGGGGTAACCACGTGGGCAGCTTTTTCGCTTTTTTCAGCTTTTTCGGCTTTTTTAGGGGGGTCTGCCCATAGCGCCCGACTGTAGCTGAGATTCGGGCCGTGGGCAGACCGAAGCTGCCCACGGTCTTTTTTTGTGTGCAAGGCCGTGATGATCACGGCCTTTTTTTCATTTAGACAGGGAGGAACGCACGATGCAGGGTACAATTTCGAAAGCCATTGCAGGGATTCTGGCAGTCGCTCTCTGGGTGCTGCCCGTCTCATCCATGGCGGCAGAGCCGATCAGGATCGGGGCCGCCATCAATCTGACGGGGCCCGCCTCCACGTGGGGGCAGTATCACGCCAAGGGGACGCAGGACTATCTTCGCTACGTCAACGAGGTCAAGGGCGGTGTGAAGGGCCGGCCGATCGAACTGGTCCTCGTCGACACGGGCTACAAGGTGTCCGAGGCTGTTGCGGCCGTCAAGAAATTCGCGATCCAGGACAAGGTGGACATGATCGCCACCTGGGGAGCGGGCGAGGGACTTGCGGCAAAGCCGCTCATCCAGGGCTACAAGATCCCCACCATCAACTACTCGACCAGCTGGGAGCTGCTGGAAAAGCCCGTCGACTACATGTACCTGCCCTTCGGGAGCTACCGGCTCGACTGTGCCGCCATCCTCGAGTACATCAAGTCCATCCACAAGGGAAAGGAGCCACCCAAGGTCGGTCTTCTCACCTACAACAATGCCTATGGGCGCTCTATCCATAAACCCAGCCAGGAATACGCCAGGGCGAACAACATCAATCTCGTCGCCATCGAGGAATTTCCTCCCAAGACGGTGGACCTGACGACGGAGCTGCTGCGCCTGAAGAAGAGCGGCGCCGAGTACGTCTTCATGCAGATGCTCCCGGCGACGATTATCACGGCCTTCAAGAGCGCCGACCGCATCCAGTATGGCCCCCAGTTCTTCGGCACCTGGACCTCCACCGACCCCGACTTCTTCAAGCTCGGAAAGGGCATCATCCGTGACCGCCTGAAGATGCAGTTTCCCGGCGGGCTGCCCGGCGACAAGGGCGCCGGGATCGAGACGCTGAAGACGCTCTGGGCGAAGTACAAGACCGTGAGCCGCTTTGACGCCGCCTACTGGGAAGGGGTCGTCGTGGCGATGATCATGGAGCGCGCCGCCCTGCGCGCCCAGGAGAAATACGGCAAGGTGAACCGCGAGACGCTCAACAAGGCCATGGAGTCTTTCACGAACGAGGATTTCGGCGGCCTCGTTCCTGCCGTGACCTACACGAAGACCAACCATGAAGGTTCCTTCCGGGGCCGGATCGTTCAGGTCCAGGAGAACGGGAACTTCAAACCGCTGACTGATTTCTATACGCCGGGAAAAGAGAAGATCCGCCACCTCAAGTAGGAGCTGCGACATGAAGGCCTATCGGGGCGAACCCGTCATTTTTGCCGACAGAGCGCCGGAAGACCGGAGGGCGGAACTCGTCGTGGAGCGCCTGACGCTCCGCTTCGGGGGCATCACGGCGGTCGGAAACGTGGACCTGAAGGTATCGACGGGCGAGCTCGTCTCCGTCATCGGCCCCAACGGGGCGGGGAAAACGAGTCTGCTGAACTGCATCACGGGGTATTACAGGGCGCAGGAGGGCAGAATCCTCTTCAACGGGAAGGACATCTCGAATCTCCCGACGCACCGGCACATCGAGCACGGGATCGGCAGGACCTTCCAGAACATCGAGCTCTTCCCCGGGATGACGGTCCTGGCGAACCTGTTGCTGGCCCGTCACCTTCACTGCCGCTACGGTTTTGCCGCGGCGTCGCTTTTCTCCGGCAAGGCGAAAAGCGAGGAGATCCGCCAGCGGCGTATCATCGAGGAAATCATCGATTTTCTGGAGATCCAGTCGATCCGCAAGAAGCTCGTGGGATCTCTCCCCTACGGGATGCGCAAGCGGGTTGAACTGGGCCGGGCGCTTGCCCTGGAGCCCAAGCTTCTCATCCTCGATGAACCCTTCGCCGGGATGAACCTGGAGGAGAAGGAGGACATGGTGCGGTTTCTCCTCGAGCTTTCCGAGTCCTGGGGGCAGACGATGATTCTCGTGGAGCATGACATGTCGATCGTCATGAGCATCTCCAGCCGGATCATGGTTCTCAACTTCGGAGAAAAGCTCGCCGAGGGAACACCCGGCGAGATCCAGGGAAACCCCGACGTCGTGAGGGCCTACCTGGGGGATCGGTCGGAGGAGCCAGCCGGGACGGACCGGGCGGGAGGTGGCCGATGACGATCTCCCGGATCAGCGAGCGAATCAACGGCAACGGCCAACCGGCGAGGCTCGACGACGCGACCCTGGAGGCCTACGGCAAGTTCACCCTGCCGCAGATCCTGAGCGAGCAGGCAAAACGCCTGGGAGCCGCCCATACGGCGATCCGCGAGAAGGCCTATGGGATCTGGCAGACAACCAACTGGGAGGATTACTTCGGCTACGTCCGTCGCACGTCGCTGGGTCTTCTCGGGCTCGGCGTCCGGCGCAGGGAGAACATCGCCCTTGTGACGAACAACCACCCCGAGTGGCTCTTCAGCGAACTGGGCGCCCAGGCTGTGGGCTGCGTCACGGTCAATCTCTTCACCTCCTCCATCGCAGACGAACTGGCCGAGGCCCTCAAGCGTTTCCAGGCCACCGTCGTCATCGTCCAGGACCAGGAACAGGTCGACAAGCTGCTCGAGACCCGGTCGAGGCTGGGGTTCGTCAAATCCGTCGTCTACGTGGACCCCACGGGGATGCGCAATACCCGCAGCGACCCCTGGCTCATGAGTTTTCGGGAGCTGCTGGATCGGGGCGACGTGCTGGAACGAGAAAAGCCGCAACTCTTCCCCGCGGAGTTGTGGCGGGGGCGGCCTGATGATGTGGCTGTCATGATCCAGACCTCGGGGACGACGGGTCTGCCCAAGCTCGCCATGCTCACTCACCGTAATTTCACGGCCATGGCGCGCAAGTGGCTCGTGACGGCGCCCGTCGGGATCGGCTCCAACTGGCTCTCCATCACTCCGCCGGCCTGGATCGTCGATCAGGTGTGGGGGGCGGGCATCACGCTGACCGGCGGGCTCACAATGAATTTCCCCGAAACGGCCGAAACGATCGAAACGGACTTCCGGGAGATCGGGCCCGACGTCATCGTATCCTCATCGAGATTCTGGGAAGACCTGGCCTCGAAGATCCGTGTCAAGATGGCCGATGCAGGCATCGTGAAACGCAAGTTTTTCCATCTGGCCGAGCGGATCGGGCAGAGGGCCGTGGACCGGGAGGCGAAGAAAGAACCCCTTTCGCCCGGGCTTCGCGCCATGCGCTCTGTAGCGAGCTCTGTCGTCTTCCGGCCGCTCATGGACCGGGTAGGCTGTCTCGGAATGAAAAGCGCCTACACGGGCGGGCACCCGATCAGCCCCGAGGTGATCCGCTTCTTCCGCTCCTGCGGGCTCAACCTGAAGCAATGTTACGGACTCACCGAGGCGGGCGGGATCTTCCAGGTGCAGCCCGACAACGAGGTGAAGCCCGAGACGGTGGGGAAAGCGCTGCCGGAGACGGAGGTCCGGATCGCCGAGGACCAGGAGGTCCTCGTGAAAAGCCCTTCTAATTTCGCAGGGTATTACAACGACTTCAAGGCCTCCGAGGATGCCTTCCGGGACGGCTGGCTGCGAACGGGGGATGCGGGGTATCTGGACCCCGACGGCCACCTCGTCATCATCGGGCGCAAGGAGGAGATCATCCGGAACAAGACGGGGGCCGCCTTCTCGCCGGATTTCATCGAGACGCGGCTCAAATTCAGTCCCTACATCAAGGAGGCTGTCACCTTCGGCGAAGGGAGGCCCTACATCACGTCCTTCATCAACATCGACATGGGGAACGTGGGAAACTGGGCCGAGGAGAGGATGATCCCCTACACGACCTACACGGACCTCTCGCAGCAACCGAAGGTGGAGGAGCTCATCCTGGGCGAAATCCGCTCCGTGAACGATCGACTTCCCGATTACATGAAGATCCGCAGGTTCATCCTCCTGTACAAGCTCCTCGACGCCGACGACGAGGAGCTGACGAGAACCGGGAAGGTCCGCCGGCGATTCGTCTACGGCCTGTATCTCAACCTCATCGAGGCCATGTACCGCAACCTCAAGGAACTGGAGGTCAAGAGCACAGTGCGGTACCGCGACGGACAAGTGGGCAAAATCGAGACGACGGTCCGCATCATCGACGTGTAAAACGCAGCCCTGCAGTGCCTTGATCCCCCTTTCAAAAAGGCGGACCCGGCAGAATGACAAAAAAGAATCGGTTCAATTCTTCGGAAAGGTGCAAGATGGATTTCTTCATTCAGCTTCTCATCAACGGGATCAGCATCGGTTTTCTCTACGGACTTTCCGCCATGGGATTCGTCATGATTTTCAAGTCTTCGAGCGTGCTCAACTTTGCCCACGGCGAGGTCCTGGCCTTCGGCGCCTTCCTGTTCCTGGCGCTCGTGACCTCGGCGCAGCTTCCCGTCTGGCTGGGGTTTCTTGTGACACTTGCGGGAACCTTCGTCCTGGGCTTTGTCATCGAACGAATCTTCCTGCGGCCCCTCATCGGCGAGCCGCTGATCCAGGTGATCATGCTCACCGTAGGGCTTGCCGCCATGTTCAAGGGTGGAATGCTGCTCGTCTGGGGCGGAAACCTTTACACGTATCCGGACTTCCTGCCCGAGGGACTTGGCATCAGCTGGGGCATCGTACAGGTGCCGCCCGTTTACGTGGCGGCCGTCATCATCGGGAGCCTGTTTCTGCTCATGTTCGGTCTCTTCTTCAAGTTCTCCTCCCAGGGCATCTACATGCGCTCCGTGGCGGACAACCAGACGGCGGCGCTTTCCCTGGGGGTGCACGTGCGGCGCGTTTTTGCACTTTCCTGGGCCATAGCGGCCCTCGTGGCAGGCATCAGCGGGATCGTGCTGGGGATCATCAACGGCATCAACGTCCACGAACTCTCCTCGATCGGCCTGAAGGTCTTTCCCGTCGTCATCCTGGGGGGCCTCGACTCGATCGGCGGGGCCATCATCGGGGGGCTCATCATCGGCCTGCTGGAGACGTTTACGGGAGGTTATCTCTCGCCTTCGCTGCGGGACGTCGTGCCCTACATCGCGCTGGTCTTCATCCTGCTGGTGAAGCCGTACGGCCTCTTCGGACTGGTCGAAATCGAGAGGGTCTAGCAGGCTGTCGACCGGGGGCGTATCCCGCTACTCGTCTTTTGTTCGTCTACCGGTATCGAGCCTGTGAGGATCGGAAGATCGGAAGTGAGGAAGAGCGGATAAGAGAAGGGATCAATCCTCCATCCACTCCGAGCTTCCTAACTTCATCGCTTCTTAACTTCTATCTTTTCAGGGCGCCGTGCATCGGTGCATTTTGAACCGTCTGACAAGAAACCGTGATGGAGAGAAATGAACAAATGAAGACCTTACGCTTCCGTCCCTGCGGGAATTTCAAGGTTCAATACCGGGAGGAGCTTGACGTCTTCGAGACGGACTTCGGAAGGCTCTGGGCCGCGATCGGGCTGGTGCTCCTCTTTGCCGTCCTGCCGTGGATTGCCTCACCCTATTTCCTCTACGTCTTGAACCTCATCGGGATCGCTGCGATCGCAGCCCTCGGGCTCAACATCCTCGTGGGCTACACGGGATTGATCTCCCTGGGGCATGGAGCCTTCTTCGGGGTCGGCGCCTACTCGGCGGGTATTCTCGCCGTAACGTACGACGTACCATTCCTTGCCGTCGTCCCGCTGGCGGGAATCGTTACGGCCGTCGTCGGCATGGTGTTTGGAATTCCCTCGGGCCGCCTGAAAGGGCTCTACCTGACCATTGCGACACTGGCCGGACAGTTCATCATCGAATACGTGCTCGTACACTGGGAAAGCGTAACCGGCGGGACCATGGGGATCACGCTTCCCGCCCCGTCGCTTTTGGGGGTTGCGATTGTGGGGGACATGAGCTTTTTCTATGTGATCTACGCGACAGCGGTCGTCATGATCTTTGGTGCCGTAAACCTCATGCGCACGCGCTACGGGCGCGCCTTTGTGGCCATCCGCGACAACGACCAGGCAGCCGAAGGGATGGGGATCCCCATTTTTCGATACAAGCTCCTCGCCTTCGCCGTGAGTTCCTTCTACGCCGGGGTTGCCGGGGCCCTTTGGGCCTATTACATGATCAGCATCACGGCAGAACCTTTCACGCTGGGGCTGTCCGTCGAATATATCGCCATGATCATCATCGGGGGCCTGGGAAGCATCCCCGGGGCCGTTTTCGGAACCGTGTTCATCACACTGCTCAACGAGGGTCTCCGCTGGGTTACGGACACGATCATGAACATGGGTGGGCTCGCAGGCGTAGAACTGACGATGGCGCCGCTGCGGGAGTTCGTTTTCGGTCTGGCCATTGTTCTTTTCATTCTGTTTGAGCCGCGGGGTCTTGCGGAGGTGTGGAGGATTGTGCGCTCGAACTTCAAGTTATGGCCTTTCTCCTACTAGGGGCCAGGGTACAGGGTAAAGGGTCCAGGGAATGAGTGAGAACAAGCTGCTTGTGATCAACAATATCAGCGTCGTCTATTCCGACGTGATCCAGGTCCTGAAGGGCGTGTCCCTGACCGTAGAGCCCGGTCAGGTCGTCTCGCTGCTGGGGAGCAACGGAGCAGGGAAGACGACGACACTGAAGGCGATTTCGGGGCTTTTGAAACCGGAAAACGGCGAGGTCACCGAAGGAAGCGTCCTGTTCGACGGCAAACCGATCCACAACCATTCTCCGGAAACGATCACGAGGGCCGGGATCATCCAGGTCCTCGAAGGTCGACAACCCTTTAAATACCTCACCATCGAGGAGAACCTCCGGGTGGGGACGGCTACGAGGTGGGGAAAGCCCTACAAGCAGGATCTGGAAAAGGTCTATCACTACTTCCCCGCCCTTACGAAACGCCGCAGGACACTCGCCGGGTACTGTAGCGGCGGGGAGATGCAGATGCTCGTCATCGGCCGGGCCCTCATGGCCCATCCGAAGCTTCTGCTCCTGGATGAGCCGTCACTGGGGCTTGCGCCGCTCATCGTCCGCGAGATCTTCCAGATCATCGAGCGGATCAACCGGGAGGACGGCACGACGATCGTCCTCGTGGAGCAGAATGCCAACATGGCCCTGCAGATCGCCACCTATGGATACGTCATGGAAAACGGGAAGATCGTCATGGAGGGGCGGGCCGAGGAACTTCGGGAAAATCCCGACGTGAAGGAGTTCTACCTGGGCATGGGCGTCGCAGGGACGAAATCCTACCGGGATGTGAAAGCGTATAAACGCCGGAAACGGTGGCTCTGAGAGGCAGGGTACAGGGTATCGGGTCCAGGGTACAGGGGAAGAAAAAGATTAAAGATGCCGGGGGATGAAATGGCGGTGAAAAAAAAGAACTCGTATTTCGACGAGAAGGAAACGAGGAGTCCCGCGAAACGCCGCGAGGACCAGGCGCGGGAGCTGGCTGCGATGATGCGGCTGGCCGTGAGGAAATCGCCACGGATCCGGAAACAGGTCGAAGCCCTCGGGATCAAGCCCGTGAAACGAAATGCGTATAAAATTTTGAAGATGCTTCCCGTCATCTCGCGGGAAAAGCTCGTCCAGATGGAGATCGACGACCCGCCCTATGCGGGTCTCGGCAACCCCGATTCCGCAATCGACCGGATCTTCACCTCGCCCGGACCTGTCTACGAACCGCACCTTCCTGAGTCGGACCCCATCTGGGCCAGGGCCTACCGTGCGGCAGGCTTCGGACCGGGGGATGTGGTCCTGAATGCCTTCTCCTACCATCTCGTTGCGGCGGGACTCACGTTTCACTCCGGACTGAGACGCGCGGGGGCTACGGTCGTCCCCTCGGGCGCATCGAGCACGGCCATCCAGGTCCAGCTCATCCGGGATCTCAGGGTGACCGGATACACGGGGACGCCGAGTTTCCTCAAGGCGATCATCGAGAAGGCCGCCGAGGCGGGTCATGACTTCAAGAGGGATTTCCTTGTGCGCAAGGCTTCGTTTGCGGCGGAGCCTCTCCATCCGGCCCTGAGAGAGGAATTCGAAAACCGGTACGGGATCGACACCTACCAGATGTACGGGGCGACCGAGGTGGGCGATGTGGCCTACGAGTGCCGGGAGAAAAAAGGCTGGCACATCTGCGAGGAGGTCTTCGTCGAGATCCTCGACCCCGAGACGGGTCGAGATGTGCCGCCGGGGGAACTCGGTGAGGTCGTTGTCACTCGCTTCAACGGGATCTTCTTTCTTTTCCGCTTCGCCACGGGCGATCTCTCCAGGCTGATCCCGGAGCGATGCCCCTGCGGGAGGACATCGTTGCGGCTGGCCGGGGTGGCAGGCCGGGTAGGGGAAGCCGTCAAGGTGCGGGGGATGTTCGTGGCGCCGAGCCAGCTGAAAAAGATCGGCGAGTTCTTTCCCGACTGGAAATTCCAGGTCGTCGTGAACCGTTCGGAAAACAGGGATTTCCTCACCGTCCGCATCGACGCACCGGAAACGAAACGAGGCAAGGAGCACCTTGCCTCGTTCGAGAAACATTTTGCCGAGATCTGCACGGTCCGAATCGACCGGGTCGAGGAAATCCCGCAGGGGACGCTCGGAGAGAGCTACAAGCCGATCGTCGACGAGCGGAGCTGGAAATAGCGGGAGGAAGGGATCACTCACCCTGGCCCTGTCCTGCAAGGATGAAGAGACTGTCCACCCTCACCCCGACCCTCTCCCTTCAAGGGAGAGGGCGACCGAAAGGAGAGGCTTCCCCAGGAAGCCTATTTTTTCACGGCTGCCAGCACTTCGCGGATGTCGGGCAATTCCCGGATGGGATAGACCTTGATCCAGGAGATCCTGCCTTTTTCATCGATGAGGATGTTCGCACGCTCCGAAAAGCCCTCCTTGCGGAACAGGCCGAAGGAGGCTGCGACCTTCCCGTGGGGCCAGAAATCGGCCAGAAGCTTCGTTTTCCTGATCTTCAACGATTTCGCCCAGGCGGTCTTGCAGGGGACACTGTCAATGCTCAGGCCGACGGCCACGGTTCCCGCCTTTTCAAAACCCTTCAGATTCTTCTCGAGGGCCTGCATCTGTTTTGCGCAGATCGATGTCCAAGCCAAGGGGTGAAAGGACAGGAGAACTTTTTTTCCCTTGAAGGCGGAAAGCTTGAAATCCTGCCCGTTCTGATCCTTGAGCGTGAAGTCCTTGACCTTCGTTCCTACCGATAGGGATTTTTCTGCCATTGGCTCCTCCTTATGCTCCGTCAACTCCGTGATGTTCTTTTTTCCTGAACCACCCTGCGGGGTCAGTGAAATAATCCTCCGTATCCTTCAGCGAGAGGTAATGCTGCCGCTCCATTTTCGAGAGGATCTCGAAGAAGGCCTTCTCCTTCGGGTCCGCCGAGGCATCGCGGAGCTGGGCGTAGAATTTCTCGCCCTTTGCCTCGAAGTCCAGGGCGGTCCGGACGGCCTTCAGGTCGTCGTCGTTCCCGGGGGCGGACGCTTCGGCCTTCAGGAGAAAGTCCTTGAGGATGTCCTTCACGGCAGTTCCCTTGACCTTCACGGGGAGAGATTCGGGCCACTTCTGCTCCTTCTTCCAGCGGGCGTGAATCTCCTTGAGCCGATCGTAATGCTCGAGCTCGTCATCGGCGATCTGCTTGAACATCGATTTGCCGAGTTTGTTCCGGCAACGCTCGGCGCTCTTGAGGTAGAACTCGCGCTCTCTCATCTCGTTTGTCAGGGCTACCTCGAGGGCATTGAGACGCTCTTCCTTTTTCATCGGGCCACTCCTTTTTTAGGATTGAGGGGATTATCCGACCGGCTGATCGATGCTGAATTATAGCAGATCGGAAAGGCGCCGGGAACGGATAATTTCGCCAGCCTGAAAAATATCGCCGGCGGCAGGGAGACGACGTCAAAGCGACCCGACCGGACTTGAAATCACCCATGGCCTGTGCGACAATGGCGTGGCTGAATGCAACGCGAAGGTCAGCCCATGAGAAACAAGATGCTCTACGCCCTGCTCATCCTGGTGCTCGGAGTTGCCGCGGCGCTCGCTTACCCCGTCGTCAAGATCAAGATGTCCGCGTCGGTCATCCATCCGGAACCGCGCTTCATCCCCGCCTCGAGCGAAAAAGCCCTTTACGGACACGTGCATGCCCTGAGCGTGGTCATCGGGTCCCGGAGCATCCGGGAATACGGAAAGATCAGGGAGGCCGAGCAATACATCCGCGCATTTCTCGACCAGCAGGGAATCCCGTTCGAACTTCAGGGGTACGATCACGAGGGGGCTCGTTTCAACAACATCGTCGTCACCCTCGAGGGAGTTGCACGAAAGGAAGAGACGATCATCATCGGGGCCCATTATGACACGGTTTACGGCACGCCCGGTGCCGACGATAACGCCAGTGCAGTGGCCGTGCTGCTCGAGCTTTGCCGTGCGCTGGAGGATTACAAGCCCGAAAGGACCTTGAGGCTCATTTTCTTTGTTCTCGAGGAACCGCCGGCCTTCATGACCCCCGCCATGGGCAGTTACGTCTATGCCACGCAGGCCCGGGACCGGGGTGAGAATGTCGTCGGGATGATCTCTCTGGAGATGGTGGGGTACTTCAATGATGCCGAGGGAAGCCAGGCCTTTCCGGTCCCGGGCATGCACTGGCTCTTCCCCGACCGCGGGAACTTCGTCGGCGTCGTGGGCAACGTGGCCTCCCGGGATCTGACCCTTGCCGTGGCGGAGTCCATGAAGGCCGGCTCCGAACTTCCCATCGAGCATCTCGTTGCGCTGCCCTTCGTGCCCGGCATCGGCCTGTCCGATCACGGATCTTTCTGGAAAATGGGATTTCGGGCCGTCATGGTGACCGACACGGCCTTCTACCGCAACCCCAATTACCACGGGAAAAATGACACGATCGGGACGCTGCGATTCGACAAGATGTCGCAGCTCGTGCGTGGACTGGTCCACGTCGTGGAGTACCTGACGAAGGTTAAAGGCTAAAAGATGAAGGCCAAAGGATAAAGGATAAAGGCGGAAGACAGGAGATTTAAAAAGGCCGATGGATAAAGGACGTTCGATTTGACCCTTTTTCCTTTAACCTTTTACCTTGGACCTTGTTATGTCTGTGTCGAGGCGGCGGCGATATCGCGGACTTTCAACTGGATGTTCGAGGAGCCGTTCCAGTAGTTGATCTGCGGGGTGAAGGCGATGTCGAGCCGGACTCCCTCGATATCCTGGGCGTAATCCCCCTTGTTGAACCAGATGGAGCTGCAGGATACTCCGTCTCCATAAACCCTCATCTTGAGATGCCTGTTGCCCACGACCGTGGGGTATGAGACCTGGACGTTGCGGGTACAGATAATCGGTTCCGGGTTCCGGGTCCCGAAGGGGGCCAGCCGGTCGAACTGGGAGACCAGGTCGTGGGTGATCTGGTTCAGGCTGCACTGCGCGTCAATGTGAGTCTCCGGGAGCAACTCCTGTACGACGAGGCCTTCCTTGACGAGATCCCCGAGCACCTCGCTCAGCTTCTCGATGTCTCCCTCCTTCACGGAGATGCCCGCCGCGTAACGATGGCCCCCATACGAGATCAGCAGGGGATCGCAGATCTTGAGTCCTTCGTACAGATTGAATTCGGCGATGCTTCTTCCCGATCCCTTGCCGATGCCGTCCTTGAGACTGATGAGGATCGTAGGGCGGTAGAAGCGGTCGACAACCCGGGAGGCCACGATCCCGATCACGCCGGGGTGCCACTCCGGCGAAGCAAGGACGAGGGCGCCTTTGTCTTTCGTGTCGCCCATGGAGTGGATCCGGGCGATGATCTCGTCGAAGATCGTCTTTTCGAGGCGTTGACGTTCCCGGTTGCATGTCTCCAGGCGCGAGGCGAGGCGCTGTGCTTCGGCGGGGTCTTCCGTCAGCAGGAGACGGACGGCATCATCGGGAGTTCCAACGCGTCCGGCCGCATTGATCCGGGGAATCAGCGCGAATGAGGCAACCCCGGAGTCGATGGCCGTGTTACCCAGGCCTGCCGTGTCCCTCAGGGCCTTCAGACCCACCCGCCGGTCCTCGTTGATGAGTTCGAGACCGATCCGGGCAAAGATCCGGTTTTCGTCGACCAGCGGCGAAAGGTCGCCGATCGTCCCCAGGGCAACGAGGTCGAGATAGTCCCTGAGGTTCGGGTAGGGTCGGTTGGACCAGAAACCGATATTGCGCAACCCCCCCCGCAGCGCGATCAGGAAATTGAAGACAATGCCGACGCCTGCGAGCTGCTTGAAGGGAAACGAGCAGTCGCTTCGGTTGGGGTTGATGACGGCTGATGCCCGTGGGAGAGCAGGCGGGACCTCGTGATGGTCGAGAACGATCGTGTCGATGCCGAGTGAGCGAGCGTAATCGATCTCCTCCCGGTCCGAGACGCCGCAGTCGACGGTGACGATCAGGCTCACGTCCTGGGCCTTCAGCCGGTCAATGGCCTTGCGGTTCAGGCTGTAGCCTTCATCGACCCGGTCGGGTATGTAGTACATCACGCGGTCGTGAATTCCCTGCAGAAAACGGTACAGGCAAGCCAGCGAGGTGATGCCGTCGGCGTCGTAATCGCCATAAACGGCCAGCTTTTCCCCGCCCTGGACAGCCCGGATGAGACGCTCCACCCCTTGTTTCATGTCTTTCATGAGGTACGGGCTGTGCAGGTCGTGCAGTGAGGAGTTCAGATAGCGGTTGGCCGTCTCGAGGTCGGTGATCTGTCGGTTGATGAGGATCTGGGCTACGATCGGGCTGAGCTTGAATTCCTTAACGAACAGAGCCTGGATTTCTTCTTTCGTTTCGGACAGTTTCCATCGTGTGATCGGCAGCATAGGTACATGTTCTTCCAAGGGGCCTGTACGCCGGCCCTCGTTGTCTTGTCAGGCCAGTCGAGCCGAAGGTTATATTAGCAGTGCCGGGGTTTGTGTCAAGAGAAGAATTATTCCCCCTTGATCTTTGGCCGTGCCAATGTTACGGATATTACAGCATTTTGGATGATTTGGCCCATGATCGCATGCCGCAAACGTTTTTTCAGGTTGCCTGCCCGTCACATCGCTCGTTTCCAGTTCATCATCGAGGGCTATGACGGGATCGCCACGGTAACCACCGTCGACCCGAAGGAAGCCGTCGTGATGGTTTCGATTCCCGACGGCCTCGAAGGGCACGTCGACAGCGTCCTGGAGGCCATGGCGCGGGAGGGGGCGATCCCTTTCCGGGAAACCCCCGGTTGGAAGAATGGGGCCGGGAATGAACCGTGAAGGACGGGGCTTTCTGCACGGATGAGACCGCAGGGATATGCTGCTCAACACGCATACATGGCTGCTGAAGGAGTATGCCGGCGATCGCCTGCAACGGGATAACCTCGACATCCTCATCTACAATGTGATTCCCGACATCCTGCCCATTCATCCGGACATCACGCCCGAAATGACCCACCGGATGGAGCGCCTCAACTCCGTCCCACCGGACCACGGGAAAGCGCGCTTCATCCAGTTCCATCTTCTCGTGGACGATCTGTCGCACTACGGCTACATCACCCGGCGAGGGCACGAACGTCATGAGAACGCAACGGGAGGCTATGCCTACCGCAAGGGTGCAGCCCTGGCCTCGCGCATGATCGAGATGAACGGGAAGCACAATGGGGTGATCCCCCTTGACGAAGCGCTTTACCGGTCGCACCTGATCATCGAAATGGCCGTGGACCTGGTGGTTTTCAGGCGATACCCGGAGATCGTGGAGCTCTTTTCGGAAGCTGTGGAGTGGACCCTCGAAAACCGGCTCGAGAGTCTGGCAGACACACTGGTCTGGGCCTACTCGCTGCCGGAGAGGCTTGCTCGGGACGCCGTCATGCAGGGCATGGCCGCGTATCGCAACGAGATCCTGCGTCGGTCGGTGAGCCTCGAGGGCCGGACGGACCTCTTCCTCCATAAGTTCTACGGTGGAGTTGCCGGGAAGCAGGTGAGGAGCGGCGTCCGGGATCTTCTGCTGAGGGGAATCGAAAGCGTTGCCGACGGGGAAGAGTTCCTGTCGGCAACGCTCACGGAGATCGCAAAAGCAGGGTTTGGAGGGGGCCTATAAGGCCTTACGCACGGAGCCCGAACGCAGGCAGCGGGTGCAGACCTTCATCCGTTTCACGGAACCCTTGTCGTCAACGACCTGGAGCTTCTGGAGGTTGGGATACCAGATCCGTTTCGTTTTATTGTTGGCGTGGCTGACATGGTTCCCGACCACCGGTCCCTTGCCACAGACATCGCAGACTCTAGCCATAACGGACACCTCTCAATAGAAAATCAGTCCGTTTATCTAAACCAACCCTGAGAATATTGCAAGTGTTTTTTAGTTCTTCATGGAGAGGGGCTGTCCCGTCGACTCGAGGACGAGCATCCAGATGTTGCCCTTGGGGTCGATCATCTTCCTCTGGGAAGCGACGGCCAGGAAGGGCAGGTGGACGTAGGCGTCGTTGACGAGGCCTACGAGCATGCCCGTCTTGCCGGCCATCCCGGCGTGGACGGCATACTGGGCGAGGACCCCGCAGAGGATGCTGTCGCTTGCGTTGGCCGGCACGCTCCGGATGATGTAGCTCGGGTCGAGGTATTTCAGGTTGATCTCCACCTTCTTCTTACGGAAGTGCTCCTCAATCTTCTCCTTCAAGAATACGCCGATGTCGTTGAGCCGGATGTTCCCCGACGCGTCCCGCTTCACCGCCCCTTTCCGGGCAAAGAGGTTCTGCCCGGCGCCTTCGGCCACGATGATGACGGCGTGCTTCCGGGCAACGAGCCGTCTTTCGAGATGGCGGAGAAAGCCGTTGCTGCCTTCGAGGTCGAAAGGCTCTTCGGGGATCAGGACGAAATTCGCATCGCCCTGGGCAAGTGCAGCCGATGCGGCGATGTGTCCCGATTGGCGTCCCATCAGTTTCACGAGACCAATGCCCATGGGGGCGCCCTTGGCTTCCACGTGGGCGCACTGGATCGTCTTGACGGCCTCCGAGATGGCCGTGTCGAAACCGAAGCTTTTCTGGATGAGCACCAGATCGTTGTCGATGGTCTTGGGGATGCCGATCACGCTGATCTTGAGCCTTCGGCGTGCGATCTCCTCGGTAACGAGCTGGGCCGCCTTCATGGTGCCGTCACCGCCGATGACGAAGAAGAGGCTGATGTTCATCCTCTCCAGGGCATCGACCATCTCCGGGATTTCCTGGTTGCCCCTGGACGAGGAGAGGATGCTGCCTCCGAGGTCCTGGATGTCCTTGACGACATCCGGTGTGAGCTCGAGGAAGTCGTGACCGTACCGTGGGATCAGGCCCTGGAGGCCGTACTTGACGCCGATGATGTTGCGGACGCCATAACGGAAATGGAGTTCCATGACCAGGGCGCGGATCACGTCGTTGATCCCCGGGCACAGGCCCCCGCAGGAGACAACGGCCGCCTTGACCTTCTGAGGCTCGAAGTAGATCATCTCGCGGGGACCGGCGACTTCCAGCGACATGGACTTGAGGGGACGGGACGGGAGTTCTTTGCGCAATCCGATGTTGATGTCACAGAGAACGCGCTCGTCATCGCTCTTGAAGTAGCCCACCGTGAGCGGTGACGGAATCTTTGACTTCCCCAGGCTCTGGATTTCGAAATTTTCTGCGATTTTTTTCATGGTTCTGCATCCCCGGCTGCGAGGTAGCCCGCCTTCATGCCGGCAAGGACTTCCCCTTCAAACCCAAGTCCTGCAAAGGTTATTCCACCGGTGATCCGGACGTTGCGCATCGGGGAGGTGAGCGGGAGTGTCGCCAGAGAGGGAAGATGCGGTCCCGGGAAACGGTACCGTGGATTCACGACCTGCTGATACTGCCGGGATATCTCGATGGAGCGATCCACGTCCATGCAGGCAATGCTTTCCCGCAGGAAAGGCAGGAATCCCTCGAGCGACCGCATCATGCCCTCTGCGGTGGCCTTCAACTCACCGTCATCCATGTGCAGCGGGGAGCGGGACAGAAGCGCCGTCGCCGTCAGCGTCCGTTTTCCGAGGGGTGCAAGCCCCGCGTCGTCGGCGACACTCGATTCCAGAAACAGGAAGGGGCCCGTTGACTGGACCGTATCCCCCGAGCGCTCCGGAATGAAGATGACGTATTCGCTCATCCGGTCCGGCAGCCCCCGGTTGTCGACGCCCATGTGCAGCGTGAAGGGGTATTGTGCCGTTTCGACCCTGCGAAATTTTCGCTCGAGCCTCGAAAGCTTCTTTTCCCCCGACAAAAGCATCGCCAGAGCCGGGGACTTTGCGCCGATGATCAGCTCCTGTCCCACGACGCCGATCGGCTTGCCTTTCGGCTTGATCTCCACCTCGATCTTGGCTCCCGCACGGATGGCCGTGATGGCGCAGTCTTTGAGCGTTTCGCCCCGGAGCTCCTCGAAGCGCTTCCGGAGCTGGCCGATCAGGAGATGCTTGCCGCCGAAATGATAGTATAGACCGCGCCAGGGCAGCGACAGAAGATAGGCCGACGACAGCGGCTTGTCGTGGTTGACGTACTGGTTCGAGAACAGGGTGAGTCCCGAATCGAAGATCGTTTCCAGGGAAGGCTGCCTGTCGAGGGAGCGCAATTTGTGCGACAGCCGCCAGACGTCCCCCATGAAAAAGGGCATGTCGAGCCAGTTCTTCATCAGGTCCTTGAAGGATCGGTCCGTCGATTCCAGAGATTCCCGGATGGACTTGTCCAGCAGATCGCAGGTCCTGGTGACGGAATGGTAGAGATTCTCGATCTGCCTGCCTTCATCCGGGTATTCCCGGCTGATGTCGTTGATGAGGGCATCCCGGTCGATGTAGAAATCGATCCGGTGCTCCGGCAGGACGACCTGGAAGGCAGGGTTCAGGGGGGAGATCTTCGCAGGGTCCGGCAGCGGGATGTTGAGCTCGGAGTAGAGCTTCGTGAAGATCTGGCCGGTGCCGAAACCGCTCCAGGGGAAGGGATCGATGTTGAAGGTATAGCCCGAGAGGGAGAGGCTGTCACCGAGCGGGCATTCGGAAAGCAGCAAGGTTTTGCGGCCGTATCGGGCCGACAGCAGCGCGGCGATGAAGGAACTGAGGTCGCTGCCGATCACGATCACGTCGTACATGGTTTGAAATCCCTGGCCCCCGGTCGGGGCTTCTTCCTTATCAAACTATTTTCCAAAAAGAGGGCCTTCTTGTCAAATCCGATCAGCACTTCTCAACTTCTTCATTCAAACAGGCCCGGCCAGGGATGCCCTGCTGCAAGCGACCGATTCAGAAATCCGTGACAGGGGGATTATGCCGGGGGCTGTCGTCGGGCTGCGGGTGATCCTGGACGCGGACCTTGCGCCCTTCGACCCGCAGTTTTCCCTCGGCGTAGAGCTTGATCGCCTTCGGGTAGATCCGGTGTTCTTCCTTCAGGATGCGCCGGGAAAGGGTCTCCTCCGTGTCCGCGTCGTACACGGGGACAACGGCCTGGATGATGATGGGCCCCGTATCGACCCCTTCGTCGGCGAAGTGAACGGTGCAGCCGGAAAACTTCACGCCGTAATCAAAGGCCTTCTTCTGGCCGTGTGTGCCGGGAAAGGATGGCAGCAGGGCCGGGTGAATGTTCATGACGCGCATGGGGAAGGCCCGGAGGAAAAAAGGCGTGAGAACCCTCATGAAACCGGCAAGCACGACGAGGTCTACATCGCGGGCCCTCAGGGTATCCACGAGTTTTCGGTCGTAGTCTTCCCGGCTGCCGAAGCCCCCGTGCTCGATCACGGCGCAGGGAATGCCGTGATTCCGGGCCCTCTCGAGGGCAAAGGCCCCCGGGTTGTTGCTGAGGATGATGCGGATCCGGGCCGGCAGTTTCCCATTTTCGATGTTGTCGATGATGGACTGGAGGTTGGAGCCGCTTCCCGAAACGAGGACGCCGAGGTTTACGATTTTCGACATGAATGGCTCCCGGAATGCCTTCTCAGGAAATCAGCACGGGCGGGGAATCCTTCTGGCGCTTCTCGATCGAGCCGATCAGATAGGCCTTCTCGCCCAGGGCGCCCAGCCGCTCGATGATCTCCGGAGCGGCTTCGCTGTCCACGATGATCATCATGCCGATTCCCATGTTGAAGACACGGAACATCTCGGCATCTTCGATCTGGCCCTGCTTCCGGATGGCCTGGAAGATGGGCAGCTCGGGCCAGCTTCCACGCTGGATCACGGCCGAGCAGCGCTCGGGCAGGATGCGCGGGATGTTGTCGTAGAAACCTCCGCCCGTGATGTGGACCAGCCCCTTCACGGTGAAGTTCTTGATCAGGTTCAGAATGCTCCGGACATAGATCCTCGTCGGAGTGAGAAGCTCCTCGCCGACCGGCAGGAGCAAGCCCTCCACGGGATCGTTCGCCTGCAGGCCGCAACGGTCGAAAAAGACCTTTCGCGCAAGCGACAGGCCGTTGCTGTGGATCCCGCTCGAGGCAAGACCGATGATCCGGTCGCCGATGCCCACCCGGGAGCCGTCGATCAGCTTGTCCGCCTCGACGATGCCGACGCAGAAGCCCACCAGCTCGTAGTCCCCCTCGCCGTAAAACCCGGGCATCTCAGCCGTTTCCCCGCCCAGCAGGGCGCATCCGGCATCCTTGCAGCCCTTCACGACGCCTTCGACCAGCTGCCTGCCCGTTTCGACTTCGATGGCGCCTGAGGCGATGTAGTCGAGGAAAAAGAGGGGCTCCGCACCCTGCACGATCACGTCGTTGACGGACATGGCGACGAGGTCGATGCCGATGGTGTTGTAGCGCTTCATCATGCGGGCGACGTTGAGCTTGGTCCCGACACCGTCCGTCGAAGCGACGAGGATGGGGTCCCGGTACTTGACCTTGTCGAGGTGGAAAAGGCCCCCGAATCCGCCGAGATTGCCCATCACTTCTTTTCGGAAGGTCGTCTTGACGAGCGGCTTGATCACGTCCACAAACCGGTTGCCTTTGTCGATGTCGACCCCGGAGTCCTTGTAAGAAATATGCCCCCCCATGAGCGCTCCTGTTGTGTGGAATCAATGATAGAATGGGTGATTAGCGACCATTCGGTGGAAAACCGGTTGCAACATAACCGAAAACATCTGATAAGTCAATGCGATCCTGTGCCGACGGGGGGGTCGAATCGGTGCGCCGGGGACAACTCGGTCCTTGAGAAAAGAGAGGAACTTTGATAACCATATCGGGACGTTCCGCATTCATCGGGATTGTCTGATGCGGCATGGGCGAGGTCGGATCGCGACAGGAAGCCATTGCAGAATCGGCAAGGGACATCAATTCATGGAAACCCTGAAACAGGCCCTGGAGAAGATCGAAAACCCCCTGCGGTTCTCGGCCGGCAATGCCTTCCGGAACCTGGCCATCGTGCGGGACCTGGAAGTTCCCCTGCGCCGCAAAATCGCCGAACTCCGGGACAGGGTCCGGCAGAGGGTGACGCACCCGGGCGATGTTGCCCGCCTCGAGGATCTCCTGGCACAGATGGATGATCTCTTTTCCGGTTTCGAAAAGGCGCCCCTCGAGGAAAAACAGGGAAGGGTCTCCGGGGGGCTCGCCCGGCTCGACACGATGAAATCCCTCCTGGCCGAATGGTCGGAGCCCGGCTACCAGCGACCGCCCGAGGGGGTGAAGCGGGACTTGAAAGAATCCCTCGACACGGCTGTCGGGAAGTTGACCCGGCAGGCCCAGTTCGTAAAAGGGGTGGGACCCAAGGTGGGACAGCTTCTTTCGCGCAAAGGGCTCAACACGGTGGAGGACCTGCTTTATTTCCTCCCGAGAAAATACGAAGACAGGCGTTTTGTCAAAACGATCGCAGAGGTCGAGGTCGGTAAAAAGGAAACCGTCATCGGCGATGTCGTCCGGGCGGAGATCCACCCCTACAAGAGGAGGAAGGTCTTCGAGGTCGTGCTGAGGGATGACTCGGGCACGCTGAAGGCCAAGTGGTTCAAGGGCAGCTTCACCTATCTTCGCAATGCCTTCAAGCCGGGCCTCCGGGTCATCGTCACGGGCGATGCCCGCCTGTTCCAGTTCCAGCTCGAGATGACCCATCCCGATTTCGAAGTCCTCGAAGAGGGAGAGGACACGCATCTGCATTTCAGGCGGATTGTCCCCGTCTACTCCGAAACGGAGGGACTCGGGCAGAAACACCTGCGCCGCATTCTCCTGCACGCCGTCGAGGAGTATGCGCGATTTGTCCCGGGGCCGATCCCCCGCGACATCTGCGACAGGCAGGGACTCGTCGACATCATCGATGCGATTCGCACCGTCCATTTCCCCGGGCAGGAAGAGGATATCCGCCTGCTCAACGACATGAGCTCGACGGCGCACAAGCGTCTCATCTTCGACGAGCTGTTCTATTTCGAGCTGGCCATGGCCCTCAAGCACAAGGGGAACGTGCTCGAAGAGGGGATCGCCTTTCGGACGGAAGGAGAGCTTTCGGACCGCTTTCTTTCCATCCTGCCCTTCGGGCTGACCGAGGCGCAAAAGCGCGTGATCGGAGAGATCCGCTCCGACATGGCGAGGCCTTCCCCCATGCACCGCCTGCTGCAGGGGGACGTGGGGAGCGGCAAGACCGTCGTGTCCATGGCGGCAATGCTGACGGCCTGCGAAAGCGGCTACCAGGCGGCCATCATGGCGCCGACGGAAATCCTTGCCGAGCAGCATTTCCGAAACATCGGGCGATGGGCCGACACCCTGGGGATGAAAGCGGTGATGCTGCTGGGGGGCACCCGCCCCGGGGAGAAGAGAGAAATCGTCCGGCAGATCGAGGCGGGAGAGATTCACATTGTCGTCGGCACCCACGCGCTCATCCAGGAGGCAGTGGGATTCCGAAAGCTCGGCCTGGTCGTCGTCGACGAGCAGCACCGTTTCGGCGTCGTGCAGCGCGCGGCGCTGCGCGCCAAGGGTTTGAACCCGGACGTGCTGGTCATGACGGCAACCCCGATCCCGCGAACGCTGGCCATGACCGTGTACGGGGACCTGGACATCTCCGTCATCGACGAGATGCCGCCCGGCAAAAAACCCGTCAAGACGAAGGTATTCTTCGAAAAGGAACGGCCCCGCGTCTACGAAATCGTCCGGAAGGAGATCGCCAAAGGAAACCAGGTCTTCATCGTCTATCCGCTCGTCACGGAATCGGAGGCCCTCGATCTCAAGGATGCCACGCGGATGGCCGAGCACATGAAGAAGGACGTGTTCCCGGAGCTTCGCATCGGTCTCGTTCACGGAAGAATGAAGGGACCGGAAAAGGACGGGATCATGAAGGCCTTCAACGAACGCCGGCTCGACATCCTGGTATCGACCACCGTGATCGAGGTCGGAATCGACATTCCCCAGGCCTCCCTCATGGTGATCGAACACGCCGAGCGCTTCGGGCTCGCACAGCTTCACCAGCTCCGGGGCAGGGTCGGCCGCAGCGATATTGCCTCCTACTGTATCCTGATGACGGGCGCCAGGGGGACGGAGAACGCGCGCAAACGACTCCGGATCATGGAGCAGACCCATGACGGATTCCGGATCGCCGAGGCGGATCTCGAGATCCGCGGGCCGGGAGAGTTCATGGGTACGCGACAGTCGGGATTCCCCGATTTCCGGGTGGCCAACATCCTGCGCGACGGACGGCTCCTCAACGACGCCCGGATGGAGGCCTTCCGGCTTGTCGAGAAGGACCCGCGCCTCAATCGGTCCGAGCACGCCGCGCTGAGAGAGGTCCTGCTGTGGAAGTGGGAAGGGCGGCTCGAACTGGCCCGGACGGCCTGAAGCACGCGGATTTGTTTTGACAAACCAATCATTTTCACTATAATCAATTTCTTTGTTTTTCCGCTTCCAGCCCCGTTTCGGGCAAGGGGCACAGGAACAGGGGGAAAAGGTTTCAGGCCTCACGGAATGGGGTGCTTTTCCTTACGGCCATTTTCCTTCAGCCATTTTTAGGGAGCTCAAGACATGAAAACCATCTTTGCAGGGCTGATCGGCTTCGGCAACATCGGCGCCGGCGCCGTGAAGCTGCTCATGGAAAACGGCAGCCTCATCGAGGAGCGCCTGGGGGCGAGAATCGTCATCAAGAGGATTGCCGATCTCGATTTGAAGACGCCCCGTCCGGTTGCGGTGGACAGGAAGCTCCTGACGAAGGACGCCAAAGCCATCCTGAACGACCCCGAGATCTCCATCGTCATCGAGCTCGTCGGAGGTTACGAGCCGGCGAAAAGCTTCATCCTCGAGGCCATCCGGCAGGGAAAGCACGTGGTGACGGCGAACAAGGCCCTGCTGGCCACTTACGGAAACGAGATCTTCAAGGCTGCCGAACGGCACGGGGTCGACATCGGTTTCGAAGCAAGCGTCGGGGGCACCATACCCGTCATCAAGACCCTCCGGGAGAGCCTGGCGGCCAACCGGGTCCGCTCCATCTTCAGCATTCTCAACGGCACGACGAACTACATCCTCACAAAAATGACCGACGAGGGGAAGAATTTCAAAACGGTGCTCCGCGAGGCCCAGACCCTGGGTTTCGCCGAGGCGGACCCCACCTTCGACGTGGAGGGAATCGACACGGCTCACAAGCTGGGGATCGTGCTGGCCCTGTCCTACGGCAAGAAGGTGAAGCTGGAGGACATCTACCGGGAGGGCATCACGGGAGTGAGCCAGCAGGATATCGAGTTTGCCAAGGAACTGGGCTACAAGATCAAGCTGCTGGCCATTGCCGTGGAGCGGGGCGGAGCCATCGAGGCGCGGATCCACCCCACCATGATCCCCTTCGATCACCTGCTGTCGAGCGTGAACGGCAACTATAACGCACTGCACATCCGCGGAGACGCATCGGGCCCGGTATTCCTGTACGGCCAGGGCTCCGGCATGATGCCGACGGCAAGCGCCGTCGTTGCCGACCTGATCGACATTGCCCGGGACATCCTGAAGGGGATTGCGCGCCGCATCCCGTCGCGCTCCCTCTCGGAAGACAAGATTGAAGACATCGAGCTGATGCCGATGGACGAGATCGTCACGAACTACTACTTCCGTTTCTCCGCCCTGGACCGGCCCGGCGTGCTCTCGAAAATCTCGGGGATTCTCGGGAAGCACAACATCAGCATTGCCGCCGTCATCCAGAAGGGCAGGGCGCAGGACAAGGCGGGCTCCGTCCCCGTCGTCATGACGACCCACGAGTCCCGGGAGAAGGACATGCGAGCGGCCCTGAAGGAGATTGACCGGCTCGCTGTCCTCAAAGGGAAAACGGTGCGCATCCGAATCGAGGACGACAGGCTGAAATGAAATACGTAGTGCTGCTGGGCGACGGCATGGCGGACTGGGCCGTCGAAAGCCTGGGCGGGAAGACCCCGCTGGAATACGCGAAGATCCCCCATATGGACCGGATCGCCCGGGAGGGGACTGTCGGTCTCATCGACACGGTGCCTAAAGGACTGAAGCCGGGAAGTGACGTGGCGATCCTCTCTGTGCTCGGCTACGATCCGGAGACGTGCTACACGGGGCGGGGGCCTTTGGAGGCCGCCAGCATGGGCGTCCATCTCGATCCGGGGGATCTTGCCTTCCGGTGCAACCTGGTCACCCTGTCCGACGGGCCGGACCCGGTCATGGTGGATTTCACCGCCGGGCACATCTCCACGGACGAGGCGCGCCGGATCATCGTCGGGCTCGATCGGTCCATCGGTTCCGGGCTCCTGAAGTTTTACCCCGGCGTGGGGTATCGGCACCTGCTCGTCTGGAAGGGCGGCGGACCGGTGGTGGAGACCACCCCGCCCCACGATATCACCGGGCAGGCGACGGCCCCGTACCTGCCGAAAGGCAAGGGCGCCGGCGAGGTGATCGAGCTGATGCTGAAATCTCGCGCTGTCCTGAAAAGCGATCCCGTCAACCGGGACCGGGCGAAAAAGGGAAAAAAGGAAGCCACCTCCATCTGGCTCTGGGGCCAGGGCGGAAAGCCGGCCATGGAGCCCCTCACGAAGAAATTCGGTCTTCGCGGGGGCATGATCTCAGCCGTGGATCTGCTCAATGGGCTCGGGGTCTATGCGGGGCTCGAGGTCCTGAGGGTCGACGGGGCAACGGGGTACATCGATACGAATTACGTCGGGAAGGGTGAGAAGGTCCTCGAGGCGCTCGAGCAGAGCGACTTCGTCTTCGTGCACGTGGAAGCCCCCGACGAGATGGGCCACGAGGGGAACACGGAAGGCAAGGTGAAGGCCCTCGAGGATTTCGACGAGAAGGTTGTCGGGACCGTCCTCAGGGGAATCGCCCGCTTCGGCGATTTTCGGGTGCTCGTGCTGAGCGACCACCCTACGCCGGTGGCGAAAAAGACGCATGTCTCGGAGCCGAGCCCCTTCGCCGTCCTGTCGTCCGTCGCGGCGGACAACCTGAAAAATGCCAACGGGTACAGCGAGCCTGCGGCGCGTGCAAGCGGCATCGTCGTATCCCCGGGCTGGCAGCTGATGGAGGGGTTCATTCGAGACTGGAGAAAGTTTATTGAAGACAGGCGTCGTTAAGATCCGGGTCATCTACGCCGACACCGACGCGATGGGGATCGTCTACCACACGAACTACATCCGCTGGTTCGAGATCGGCCGTACGGAATTGATGCGCCAGGCGGGTGTCGTCTACAGCGAGATGGAGAAGGAAGGCTACTTCCTGCCCCTGACGGAGCTCGATTGCCATTATCTATACCCGGCGCGGTACGACGACATCGTCCTCGTCGAGACCCGGATCGAGTATTTCCGGCGCGCCAGCGTGAAGTTTGCCTACGAGATCTGGGACGAGAGGCGGGAGACGCTTCTGGTCGAAGGTTCGACCACCCACGCCTTTCTCAACCGGGAAGGCAAGATTGTCCGGGCACCGGCCCGGGCGGGTGAGATTTTCACAACAATGCAAAAAACCTGAGAGAAGCAGGGGAGACATCGACTATGGTTGCAGCCAAGATGGATAAAAAAGACCTGGATCAGCCCGACGCGTTTCAGGAGGCCGTCGGGAAGGTCATGACCTATGCCCGGGAGAATCGACAGAAGCTCTATGCGGCTTCCGGCGCGCTGGCCCTCGTGATCGTGCTCGGGGCGGGGTATTTCTTCTATTCGGCCCACACCGAGAGCGAGGCGGCCAAGCTCTACCTCGAGGCGAGGATGAAGGTCATGAAGGCCGACCCCATGGGGATGGGGCTTGCCGGCCCCGAAGCCGCCAAGGCCTTCGAAGGCGTCGTGGAGAAGTACCCCTCGAGCGACGCGGCCCAGGGCGCCCGGTACGAGCTGGGCAACCTCTACTTCACGGCCGGTGATTACGACAGGTCGATCCAGGTGTACCGAACGTTCGTCGAAAAAGCGTCCGGGAAAGATATCCGGACGGTTTACGCCTGGTTCGGGATCGGCTACTCCCACGAGGCGAAAAAGGAATACGACAAGGCCCTCGAGGCGTTTAACCGGGTGGCGGATTCGAAACCGGGAAATGTCCACGAGGGGCTCAGCTACCGGAACATCGCGCGCATCTATGAAGAAATGAACGATCGCGGGAAGGCGCTGGACTATTATCGCAGGGCGCTGGAGAAGACAAAGGACCCCGCGGCCTCGTCACTGCTCAAGCGCAAGATCGCCCAGCTGGGATAAAGAAGACGGAGCACGGAGAAGATCGATGCAGGAAATCATGTCAGGAAACGAGGCAATCGCCCGCGGGGCCTGGGAGTGCGGCGCCACCTTCGGTGCGGGCTACCCGGGAACGCCGAGCACGGAAATCCTGGAGACCTTCGCGCAGTACAAGGGCGTCTACGCCGAGTGGTCTCCCAATGAAAAAGTGGGACTCGAGGTGGCCATCGGGGCCGCCTTCGCAGGAGCCCGGTCCATGGCGGTGATGAAGCACGTGGGCGTCAACGTGGCGGCCGACCCGCTGTTCACGGTGAGCTACACGGGGACGAACGGGGCGCTTGTGATCATCACGGCCGACGATCCGTCGCTGCACAGCTCGCAGAACGAGCAGGACAACCGAAACTACGCGAAGTTTGCCAAGATCCCCATGCTGGAGCCGGCCGACAGCCAGGAGGCGAAGGACTTCATCAAGCTCGCCTTCGAACTCTCCGAGAAGTTCGATACTCCGGTCTTCCTCAGGACGACGACCCGCGTGTCGCACTCCAAGAGCGTCGTCCGGATCGAGGAACCCGTGAAAGCCGCCGACCGCACGGAGATCCGCCATCTCCCTCTCAAGTACGTCATGGTCCCGATGAACGCCAGGGCCAGGCGCGTCGAGGTGGAGAAGCGCACGCAGGCGATCCGGGAATGGGCGGAGACCTTCGAGGGAAACCGCATGGAAATGGGAAGCCCCGAGGTCGGGATCATCACGGCCGGCATGCCCTACAACTACGCAAAGGACTCCTTCCCGGAATACTCCTACCTCAAGCTGGGCCTGGTGCACCCCCTGCCCGAGAAGATGATCCGCGATTTTGCCTCCAAGGTGAAGAAGCTCTTCGTCGTCGAGGAACTGGACCCCTTCATCGAGGAACAGGTAAAGGCCATGGGGATCGAGGTGACGGGAAAGGCCGTCTTTCCCTACACCAACGAGTTCGACCCCGGTGTCGTGGAAAAGGCGATCACGGGGAAATCGTCGGCGCCGGCCGTGACGCTGCAGACGATCCCGCCACGGCCTCCGAACCTCTGCCCGGGATGTCCACATCGCGGGTTGTTCTACGCCCTGAACAAGACAAAAGCCTTCGTTTCGGGCGACATCGGATGCTACACCCTTTCGTACATGAAGCCCCTGTCCGGGATGGACAGCTGCATCTGCATGGGCGCAAGCATCGGCATTGCCCACGGGATGAGCAAGGCCCTGGGCCCGAAAGGGAAGGGGAAGGTTGTAGGCGTTATCGGCGATTCCACCTTCATCCACTCGGGGATCACGACGCTGCTGAATACGGCCTACAACCGAAGCGATGCCGTCTTCATCATCGCCGACAACCGGACCACGGCCATGACGGGCATGCAGGAGCACCCCGCAACGGGGTTCACCCTCCAGGGCGAAAAGACGAAGGATCTCGATTTCGCGGCTCTCGGCAAGGTCCTCGGCATCGACAGTGTCGAGGTCATCGACCCGCTCAACTTCAAGGACACGACGAGGGTCCTGAAACAGGAGCTCCAGAAGGAAGGGCCTTCCCTGATCATCTCCCGGGCGCCCTGCGTGCTGTTGATGAGCAAGAAGGCCGTCCAGGCGAAACAGTTCTTTACGGACCCGGACAAGTGCATAGGCTGCAAGGTCTGCCTGAGTTGCGGCTGCCCGGCCATTTCATGGAGGGACTTCGAAAAAACGGGGATGCCCGCGAGGCCGGACCGGAAGAAACAGAAAGGGATCGCCGTGATCGATGCGACCCTGTGTACGGGCTGCACATTATGCGCACAGCTGTGCCGCCAGGAAGCGATCATGAGGGAGGGCGAATAAGCAATGGGCGGCAAAGTGACAAGCCTTCTTTTAGCCGGTGTCGGCGGGCAGGGGATTCTTCTCGCCAGCGACATCATCTGCAAGGTCATGATGGAGAAAGGCCTCGACGTGAAGAAAAGCGAGGTCCACGGCATGGCACAGCGCGGCGGCTGCGTGACGAGCCATGTCCGCTATGGGCAGAAGGTCTATTCGCCGCTGGCCAGGAAGGGCGACGTGGACATGATCGTATCCTTCGAAAAGCTGGAGGCCCTCCGTTATCTCGACTACCTGAAAAAAGGGGGGATGATTCTCGTCAACGACGAGGAGATCTACCCGCCCTCCGTCAACCTGGGTGAAGCGGACTACCCGAAGGACATCTACGAGAACCTCCGGTCCCAGTTCGGCAAGGACAGCGTCAAGGTGATCCCCGGTCCCAACCTTGCCTCTCTTGCGGGTAACCGTCGGGCCGTCAACACGGTCATGCTCGGAGCCATCTCCCGTTTTACCCCGGGGCTGGTCCGTGAGGACTGGAAGAAAGTTTTGACCGAGGTCCTCCCAGGGAAGATTCTCGAGGCAAACATCAAGGCCTTCGATCTCGGTCGCGAGGCCTGAAGAAGACAGTTGACGAACCAGGTTTGAGTGCATAATATATTTGAAATTTGATGGTTTAGGGGGCCTGTATGGCCGTCGATTATTACAAGGCACTCGGTGTCGACAAGGGCGCCAGTCTCGAAGACATCAAGAAAGCCTACAGAAAGCTTGCGCTCAAGCATCACCCCGACCGTAATCCCACAGACAAGAAGCGTGCCGAGGAGAAATTCAAGGACATCAGCGAGGCCTACGCCGTTCTCAGCGATCCTGATAAACGCAAGCAATACGACGAGTTCGGAACGGACGCTTTCCGCCAGAGATACACCCAGGAAGACATCTTCCGCAACTTCGACATCAACGACATCCTCCGGGGATTCGGCTTCGGAAACCTCGGCGGGGAATTCACCTGGCAAGGCGGAAGCGGGGGAAGAGGCGCGAGACGTACCTATACAACGCAGCGCAGGGCCGACCCTTTCGGGGATCTCTTCGGCGAGCAGGCCTACGGTCAGCGTGAAACGCCGGCGGCAAAAGATCAGGATATCGAATACAACCTATCGATTACATTGGAAGAATCTGTTCTTGGGGCGGAGAAGAAGCTTGCTCTGCAGAAAGGAAACAAGACAGAAGAGGTCAATGTGAAAATTCCGGCAGGCATCTCTTCGGGAAAGAAGCTCCGTCTTGCCGGAAAAGGGATCACGGGGCCTTATGGCGGACCGGCAGGGGATCTCTATCTGAACATCCAGGTGCTCCCTCATCCCATTTTTTCCCGGGATGGTGACGATCTTTATGTCGAAAGGACAGTCAGCTTCTCCCAGGCTTGCCTGGGTGCCACGATCGATGTGCCGACACTGAGCGGCGGGTCGAAAAGATTGAAAATTCCCGCCGGAACCCAAAGTAATACGAAAATCCGAATGAAAGGCTTCGGGGTTCCCCATCTAAAGGGAGAGGGCCGCGGGGATCAGTTCGTGCGAATCTTCGTTGATGTTCCCAAAAAACTCAATGCCAGGCAGTCCGATATCATCCGAAAACTCTCCGAAGAGGGTCTTTGATCAATCCTGATATTTCCCGCAGCCTTGCATCGCCGTATCCAATGTCTTTCTGACAGCTTCCCACCATACTCATTTTTACGATAAAAATATTATATCAATTACTAAATGATACAATATCAATACTTTATGACACATAAATGAAGCAATACATTATAAAGTAATGATCTGTTACTTTATTATTATGCTATAATATCATGTATTGTAATGTTTAAACACTACATGTAAAGCCTCTGGAAGCTTGCTTCGAATCTGTCATTCGAAAGAGGGAATCCAAGATGGATACCCGTTTTCACGGGCATGACATTATCGTGCGACATTTGAGTTCATCCAGTTTATCGGGTTTCGGAAGGTCCGGTCTTCACGGGCTTCCGGATAGGGGACGATGGGAAAGGCACACGCAGGGGACAGTCAGGCTGTTACCTGGTTCGAAAATGGCAGGACTTGCATTAGATCAACTGCCCGAAGAGCACTGAGGCAGCAGAAACAAATTGTCTGATAAGATATGTTATGTAAACTTATCGTATAGGCAGTTGCTTTGTCGACTGTTACAATTAAGACAGTCAGTACCCCTTGTCGAACTTCTTCTTTATGTAGACTTATTGTGTGGGCAGATCATCTCAGGCTTTTCTGAGCTCCATGGATCCCTGAATCGCCATTGTGTCGCCTGTCACGATCAGGACACCGAGAACCCCTTTTATCGCCATTGCCCTCTCCAGGCCTTTCTTTATGTCGGACTTCTTCGTGATGAGATTCCCCACGGACGTTGCTACCGCATCGGCAAGTGCAGCGGATCGAGATTTGATGCATACGGCGTCTGCGATCCCGAAACTCAGAGAGTGCCCTACTGTGCCCGATGATGTGCAGATTCCCATCGGTGTCTCTGCTGCGTGTGCCCTCAGGGCGATCTTTCCGCTCAGCGGAGAGTCGCCCGCAAAGATACCTATTGAGATATCATCCTTTATGTTCAAATAGATATCTCCTCCATTCTCAACAATTACATTAGAGCTGCAGGCCAGGAGATCTATTCCTACGCGTTCGGCGATCGCCCCTGCAACGGATGCCATGGGCCCTACGCCGGCCGTATTTGCAGCCTCGAGCATATCCTTGACGATGTCAGGCGCCAGGCTGTCAACCGGCAGTGGCATGAGCGACGTCTGGAATTCCGGATGATACCGGATATATTCTTCAATCTGGGCCCGGTAGCCCAGGGCTGATTGATATGCAGTTTCACGCAAGTCGGAATCGGTAAGGATGTAGAGGTCTGTCTCGCTGATTTTTACTGTATAACGCGAATAAATACGATCTGTTACAAAACTTCGGTACGTTCTGTCTGTGTGGGCGATCACGATCACTCCGAAGCGGGTGAATGAGTTACCGTTCGAACTCAGTGCAATGTTGTCGAACCGGGGCCGAGCAGGCGTTCGAACTCCTCTTTCAGGGGCTGCGAGATATTTATTTTAGACTCGCTGCCGAGGTACACGACCGTCTCGCTCAGGTTGGGAAGGATGATGCGCAGGTAACAGTCGTGCTTTCCGGGGTATTTCCGGCAGATTTCACGTAACAGGTTCAGGTGGCTTTCATCCATCCGGTTGGCGTCGAAGAGGACATGGATCGAACTGAAGCTGACACCGTTATACTCTGCGAGGCGGTGGATTTCCGAGACGATCAAGCGGCAACTCTCCTCGGTGACATCGAGGGTGCCCTTGAAGAGAAGCGGCTCGTCGGAGTCGATTAAATCCCTGTAATTTCGGTATATATCGGAAAATACGATGCCTGTGTAGGAACCTTTGAGGTCTTCAATGGTCACGTAGGCCATGGTATCCTTTCTCTTGGTCGCAATCTCGCGTTTGTGACTTACGATGCCCGCCACGGTCACCGTGTCCTTGTCCCGCATCTCCCCGAGGCGCTCCGAATCGGCGTCGGTGATGAGTTTGAGTTTGTCGGCGTACCTCAGCAGAGGGTGCCCCGTAATGTAGAACCCGAGGGTTTCCTTTTCGTACAAAAGCACCTGCCCGTGCTCCCACTCGTCGGTATCGGGAAGAAGATCTTTTTCGGTGTACTCCGGTCCTGCCGAAGCGCCTTCGGGTCCGTCGAACAGGCTTACCTGGTCGCTGAGCTTCTGGTCCTGGGCCCTCTGCCCGATGTCCATGACCCGTTCGAAGTTTTCCATGAGCTGGCGCCTTCTGTATCCCAGGGAATCAAAAGCACCGCATTTGATCAGACTCTCCACGACCCGTTTGTTGATTTTACGGAGGTCCACACGGGAGCAGAAATCGAGAAATGACTTGAATGATCCGTCACGATCCCTCGATTCGATGATGGATTCTATTGCGTTCTCACCGACATTTTTCACTGCGGCAAGCCCGAAACGGATGTTTCCCCCGTCAACGCTGAAGTCGAGAACCGACTGGTTGATGTCCGGGGGCAGAACGTTGATTCCCATGTCCTTGCAGACGCTGATGTGCTTGATGACCTTGTCGCGGTTCCCTTTTTCGCTGGTCAGCAGCGCCGCCATGAATTCCACCGGGTAA
>DIFQ01000090.1:2986-3389 GCA_002419215.1 Syntrophaceae bacterium UBA5744 | reverse complement strand
ACCTTGCACTCCATGTTTTCGATGAGGAAGTTCTTCGCCTCCCCGACCTGCTCCTGCGTCAGGGCGATCTGCTCGAAGTTCTCATTGTCCATGAAGTGGAATGAGTCGCCTTCCCTGTAGAGGAACTGCATGTTCTTTTCCTCCGTGTCGGCGGGCTTGAAGGTGTCCACCTCGCGGAAGGTACGGTCGATCTGGCTGCCGGTGAGCATGTTGCGAAGCTTGCAGCGGTAGAGAGACTGGCCTTTTCCCGGTTTGACGAACTGGAAATCGACGACGATGTAAGGGTCGTCATCGAGCATGAGTCTCAGATTTTTTCTCAGGTCGCTTGCGCTGTACATCTCGGTTATCTCCCCGGGGGCGTTGGGTTGTTTAAAAGGGTATCTCTTTAATATATTTCTCTTTT
>DIFQ01000090.1:0-2979 GCA_002419215.1 Syntrophaceae bacterium UBA5744 | reverse complement strand
GTCTCGGGTATCGGGTCTAGGGTCTAGGGCAGGAAGAAGATTTTGCTCTGATTAGAGAAACGAGACGGGTTGGAGGGGGACTTTCCCTTTCGTGCCGGGCATGTCGGCCACATAGCGGGGAATGCATAGCCCCGAGGTGGTTTTCCAGAGCTTTTCCATCATCCGCATCCCCTCCCAGATCTCCACCCGGAAGTGATCGGTCCCCCGCACGGGGTCGCACTGGAAGAGGTAGTAGGGCTTCACGCAGATGCGCTCGAGGCCGTGCAGGAGATCCTGCATGGTCCGGAAGTCATCGTTCACGCCCCTGAGGAGCACCGATTGGTTCAAAATGGGGATCCCGGCCGTGAGGAGCCTCTCGCAGGCCTGTGCCGCCTCGCGGGTGATCTCCCGGGGGTGGTTGAACTGGGTGAGGAACCAGACCGGCCTGTAGCGGCGCAGCGTGCTGCAGAGCCGTTCCGTGACCCGCATGGGAAGCACGACGGGCATTCGGCTTCCGATCCGCAGTATTTCCACGTGCGGGATGGCCCGCAGCCTCGCCAGGATTCTCTCCAGGCGCGCATCGGAGAGCGTCAGCGGGTCGCCCCCCGAGAAAATGATCTCGCGGATGGAAGGCGTTTTTGCGATGTGGCGCGCGATCGCTTCGATTTCGATGTCCGAAAGGGCGTATTCCTCTCTGTGCCACAGTCGCTTGCGGTTGCAGTGCCGGCAGTAGACGGCGCAACGGTTCGTCACGGTGACGAGACAGCGGTCCCGGTAGCGCCGGATCAGGCCCGGCACGGGGCTGTGGGTATCCTCTTCCAGCGGGTCCTCGGAGCTGCCCGCGGAAAAGGTGATCTCCCTCTCGTCGGGGATGCACTGCAGGCGCAAGGGGTCTGCCTCGTCGCGCGGGTCGAAAAGCGACAGGTAGTAGGGTGTGACCGCCCAGCGGTATACCCCGAGAACCCTCCGAAGGGGATTCGCCTGCGCGGTTTCGGCGCCCAGCAGCTCGCCCAGGCCGTCTGGAGTGCGATGGCGGTTTCGGAACTGCCACCGCCAGTCGTCCCACTGTCCGGGGGCAATCCGTGTGCGCTGCCTCGAGGTTGTTTTTTTCGTGAGCAAGGGTCTGTTTCCTGCCGGATTTTTTCAACTGCGTTTCTAGCACAACCGGTCGAAACTGCAAGCGGCAAAGTGCCTGGCCGGAAACCGCCGGATGAAAGTCCTTGACAGGTAAGCCGATTTCTCCATACTTCAAGCAGGTTCAGTCATTCCCCCCCCGTCATTTGAAGCACCCTGCCCGCAGGGCGGGGCTTTCCGGTCAGGTGAGACATGTACGACGAGCGGTCCGACAAACCCCATGGGGCGGGGAAGAGCAGCTTCGAATTGATTGAAGCGGGGAAGCTCTTCCAGATCCTGGCCCTGAAGCCCCGGTTCACGGTGCTGGACATGGGATGCGGCCCGGGGGCGTACTCGATTGCCATGGCGAAGATCATCGGCGACGGGGGGCGTGTGCATGCCGCCGATCTCTGGGCGGAGGGTATCGAGCGGATCAAGGAAAGGGTCGAGTGCCTGGGCCTGAAGAATCTGTGGCCCATAATTGCCGATGTGAGCAGGACCCTGCCCCTGTCCGGTGACAGCATGGACCTGATCCTCATGGCCACGGTGCTCCACGATCTCGAGGAGGCCGCTTCGCGGGACGGGGCACTGGCCGAGGCCCGGAGGCTTCTGAAACGTCACGGGACCTTCGCTGTCGTGGAGTTCAAAAAAGTGCCGGGACCGCCCGGTCCCCCGATCTCCATCCGGCTCTCGCCGGATGACGTGACCGCGCTGGTGGAGCCCTTCGGGTTTGCGAGGACGGGCCTGCATGAGGTCGGCCCGTACAATTACTTGATGACCTTTACGCCGAAAGTGGTCTGCAACGCATGAACAAGTGCGTGAGTGCGGAAGTGCGGGAGTAAAAGAAGTGAAGGAAGTGGAGGAAGAGTGACCAGCAAGGAAGGGATGAGGAACGGATGATAAAAGCCATTCCGGTTGCGCAGTTGATGCCGGGGGACGTCCTGCTCTACAGGGGCACAGGACTGATCAGCGATGCCATACGGTTCATCGACCGCTCGGAAGTGAGCCACGCTGGCCTTTTTCTCGGCAGGTACGGCGAGAAAGGCCGCACCGTCGGCGAGGCGATCCGGGAGGGGGTCATCCGCCGGGAGCTGCCAAAGAGCATCGCGCATGCCGAATGGGTCGAGTCCCGGCGGCTGAAGGAGGCGCCGTCAAGTATCGATCCCGTCCTGGAGCGTGCGGCGCACTATCTGAAGCGGGGAGAGCGGTATGCCTTCGAGCAGATCCTGCTCCTTGCCTTTTTGTGTGTGACCCGCAACCTGACAGGCTCGTCCGTTCTGGGAAGGCTTATCCGTGAGACGCTCGACGCCGCTGCGGTCTTTCTCCTGCAGCTCTTCAACACGGGGCGTGAGCCCATGATGTGCTCCGAGTTCGTCTTCCGGTGCTACCATGAGGCCCTCCCGGGAGCCGTCAATCTCCTGGTGCGGGCCCCAGGCGCGCTTCGATTCGGGGAACGGGAAGTCCCGATCGGGAAAAACGGGGGGTTCCATCGCGGCAGCGCCCTGGCGCGGCTTCTCGAAAAGAGCGGGGGAGAGCGTTCCGGGGGGATGGTCGATCTTGCGGGGCCGTTGCGGGCCGCCAGACCGCTCGATGTTTCCGCAGTAGAAGAAGCGATCGAGGCCTATTTTCATGATCTGCAAAAGCAGGCGCCGCGGGCGGCCCGGGTTGATCTCACGTCTCCGGAGCTGCAGCCGTCCTTCGAGCGATTTGCGGCAAGCCTGCACCGGGCACGGCGCCGGCCGGAAAAAACCGCCCAGCCCCGGGCCGCGCTGCTGGGCGAGCTCTTCGACGTGGCGGCCGATTTCGTGACGCCGGGGGACCTTCAGAAAAGCCGGAGTCTCGCCTTCTGCGGCAGGCTCAAGACAAAGGAGTGAAGCGATGAAACTG
>DIFQ01000145.1 GCA_002419215.1 Syntrophaceae bacterium UBA5744 | reverse complement strand
AAACGACGGGACAGACGGGATAGACTGGATAGACCGGACAGACTGAATAGACCAGAAAGACGAGACAGACCAGATAGACCAGATAGACTAGATAGGTCCTCCTATAGGAAACCCGCCCGGATTGAATCCGCGGCGGGTTTTTCTTTCTCCTGATCCTGAAGACCGATGCCTGCCGCGGAGCGGCTGAAAGGTCCTCCAAGAAAAGCCCCCATTCCGAAAAGGCGCCGGAATGGGGGCTTTACTTTCCTTGTAGGAGATTACTCTCTTTTTCGGGACCTGCCCCCATACTTTGTTTTCCTGCCGACCACATCCAACCTGCTCTGGACAGGGGTTACGGCAATGAAGCATCTGCTTCATTGCTGAAGCACATGCTTCATTGCCGTAAGATGCCGATTTGTATCATTATTTTAGAGCTTTACCTTTGGGTTATCTCCCAAGCAAAGGATGTGCTTCATTTTTTACGGGTTGCGGGCGGACCGCCAACATATAATAATCAACTATTTCAGTTAGTTATAAATTCGCGGTGCCGGGCACGGTGCTTGCTCTAGAGAAAGGTGACCGGAATAAATCAAGAGGGGGCGACATCATGAAAGCGCCGAAAAAACCCGCAACGATCTTCCAATGGGTTGAAGACCCCACTCAAGCCTGTTTCGGACAGGCAAGAGCCCGCGTGGCCGAAATCATGGTCCCCGAGCCCATCCCGGAAAGAATCAGCGTCCCCGCCGGAGGGGTTGAGGAACGGGTGCGCAAGGCTGCCGGCCGGTTCGTCCTTTATGAAAAGAGGGGCAGCCTCGGGATCATCACCGCGAAGGTGCAAAATGTCGGAGAAGTGTACGACGAGATCGACGCCCTGCTCGACGCGATCGAAAAGGACGAGGATATCCGGGCCGTGGCGATTTACACCCTGAACGGGCTTTTTGCCTCGCTTCCCATTCGCTGAAAGCCGGCCCGAGACAACGTGCGTGGGGAGGAGACATCTCCACGAAAGGACAGGAGGTTGTTCCATGAGCTATTTCAAAGCGGTTGGAAAAGCGGGTGCATGCAAGAAAGGCGAGTGCGAGGAAAACGATTACATCTACGATGCGCCGCATCTTTCCTCGAACGTTCCAAACTCGGCGCCGGGGACGAGCTATTACGCAATCGAACACAAGGTCTCGCTCGAGGACCACAAGGACGACATGATCCACCTGACTCCGGATGCCTGGGAAGATCTCTTGCTGCCGATCGCAGCATGATGGTTGGTCGAGGTTGCCGGTTGTAGTTGGCCGTAACCGTACATGAAGCATATCTTCTGTTTTTCCGATTTGCATCTGGACACGTACAGGATCTTCAGAATGCGAGTGCATGGGGCAGAGCTGATTGGCTCTGCCTTTTTTTATTTCAAGGGAGCCGTGATTTCTGGAAAAAATCTCTTTCATGCAGTATGATGGCGCCAATTTGACCCAAGTCACTCCGGGACCTTAGATGCCCGGCGGAAATTCCGCGAAATCGCAGCCGACGGGCGGCGGACAATCGGCGGGATCGCCAGCTGGGCAGACCATTCCATCCGGCGTGTTTCGATCGTTCATGCTTCCGAACTCCTGACCCACTCGACATACCCGGCTCTTTGCGGAGAGCCGCGCAAGTCGTCAAAGAGAAACTACGATTTCAACCATTGAGCGCCGTCCGGGGCACCCTGTGGACCTGTGACGGGAAAGGAGCGTACCATGAGGGTGAGCGACTGCGTTGCCGTGGTCACGGGAGGGGCATCGGGTCTCGGTGAGGCCTGCGTTCGGGAACTGGCAGCCAACGGGGCGAAGGTGGCTGTCTTCGACCTCGACGAGAAGAGAGGTGAAAAACTGGCGGCCGAACTCGGGGGGCATGTCATTTTCGCCAGGGCGGATGTGACGGGCGATGAAAGCGTCCAGGAAGCGATCCGGAAAGCGATGGCGGCATTCGGCGGCCTCAACGTGGTCATCAACTGCGCCGGTATCGGCGTTGCCTGCAAGGCCCTCACGAGGAAGGGGCCCATGCCGCTTGCCGAGTTCAACCGGGTCGTGCAGATCAATCTCGTGGGCACCTTCAACGTGATCCGCCTCGCCCTGGAACAGATGGTGAGGAATACACCCAACGGCGAGGGCGAGCGGGGCGTCATCATCAACACCGCATCGGCTGCGGCCTTCGACGGCCAGGTCGGCCAGCCCGCATACAGCGCATCGAAGGCCGGTGTGGTGGGGATGACCCTTCCTTTGGCCCGGGAGTGCGCCGATTACGGGGTGCGCGTCATGACGATCGCCCCGGGGCTCTTCAACACACCCATGCTGGCGCTCCTGCCCGAAGCCGTCCGGGAGGCACTGGGAAAGATGGTGCCTTTCCCCCAGAGGCTGGGACGGCCCGGGGAATACGCCATGCTCGCCCGGCACATCATCGAAAACCCCATGCTCAACGGCGAGGTGATCCGCCTCGACGGCGCCATCCGCATGGCGCCGAAATGATCGGCTGAAGACAGGAGGGAAAACCATGCCAGGAAAAGACGACATCGTGATCGTGAGTGCCGTCCGGACGCCCTTCAGCCGATTCGACACGGCCATGGCCGACATTCCCAGCATAGACCTCGGCGTCATGGTCATGAAGGAGGTGATCAGGCGCGTGCGGGTCAAGCCGGAGGAGGTGGACGAGGTCAACTACGGGAGCTGCATCCCCGCCGAGGTCGCGCTGGAGACGGACGTCCCGGCGCGGCAGGCTACCCTTCTCGCGGGGTTCCCCGCGGAGAATATCTCTCTGACCCTGGATCGGGCCTGCTGCTCGTCCCTGACGACCCTGCGCCTGGGGATTCTTGCCATTCGGGCGGGTGAAGCCGCAATCGTCATGTCCGTGGGCTCCGAGAACATGCCCCGCACCCCTCACCTGGCCCCCGGGCTTCGGAAGGGGAACAGGCTCGGCCACATCCACTTGATCGATTGCCTCTTCGAACTGGGCTACACGGCCAAGGGGTTTAACCCCGTGGCCCTCGATGCAGGCGAGATGGCCCTGGAGCAGGGCGTGACGCGGGAAATGCAGGATGCCTGGGCCCTGCAAAGCCAGGAGCGCTATGCGAAGGCTTATGCGGCCGGAAAGTTCCGGATCGGTGAAGAGCTCATGCCCGTTGCGATTCCCCAGAAACGGGGAAATCCCATCGTCATCGAGAAGGACGAGTCGCCGCGGGTAACGACGATGGAAGCCCTGGCGAAACTCAAACCCATCTACGGAAGCCCCACCGTGACGGCGGGAAACGCACCCCCCATCAGCGCCGGCTCCTCGGCGATCCTCTGCATGACCCGCGCGGAGGCCGAAAGGCGCGGGCTGGAGCCGCTGGCCACGGTGGTCTGCGCCGTCGCCTCGGCGTCGGCCCCCCGGGAGATTGCCCAGATCCCGGCCTACACCATCCTGAAGGCCCTGGAAAGAGCCGGTCTGTCCATAGACGACATGGACCTGATCGAGATCAACGAGGCCTTTGCGGCGATGCCTCTTGTCTCGACAAAGATCCTGGCCGGTGGCAACGAGGGTAAATGGAAAGCCCTCCAGGAGAAGACAAATGTCAACGGCGGGGCCATCGCCATCGGCCACCCCGTCGGCGCAAGCGCCGGGCGGATCACGATGACCCTGGCCTTTGAGCTTCGCCGCAGGGGGGGCGGCTACGGGGTTGCCTCGATCTGTGGGGGGCTTGCGCAGGGCGAAGCCGTCATCCTGAAAGTCTGAGGGCAGCGATCGACACAAAGGGGGAAACATGGATTTTCGCCTCTCGGAAGAGCATCAGATGATCCGGGACATGGCCCGAAAGTTCGCCGATGAAGTCATCGCGCCCCGGGCCGAGGAGATGGAGGCAACGGGTGAATACCCCTATGACATCATGGAGCGCATGGCCGGACTGGGCATGATGGGGATCCCCTTTCCGCCCGAGTACGGGGGAAGCGGTGGGGACTGGGTGGGGATGCACCTCTGCATCGAGGAAATCTCCAGGGCGGACGTTACGCTGGGCGGGCTTCTGGACGTGACGACAAGCGTTGTCGGACAGGAGCTCTTCGTCTTCGGCACGGAGGCCCAGAAAAAGAAGTGGCTCGTCCCCATGGCCCGGGGAAGAGAGATCGGGGCCTTCGGGCTGACCGAACCGGGGGCGGGCTCCGACGCGGCCGCAATAAAAACCGCGGCGGTGGTCGAGGGCGGCTCCTGGGTTATCAACGGCACCAAGCAGTTCATCACGAACATCGGTCTCGACAACGCCTCCCTCGTCATTATCACGGCGAGGACCAGGGACGCATCGGGCCGGGATTCCATTAACACCTTCATCGTGCCGAAGGGGACCGCCGGATTCACGCTGGGCAAAAAATACGACAAGATGGGGTGGAGGCACTCGGCCACGCACGAGTGCGTTTTCGAGGACTGCCGCATCCCGCGGGATCACTTCCTGGGCAAGGAGGGCAAGGGCTTTGCCCAGCACCTGGCCGTTCTCGAGACGGGCCGGATCTCGATTGCCGCCATGAGCGTGGGACTGGCGCGGGCGTGCTTCGATGCGTCACTGAAGTATGCGAAGGAGCGCGTCCAGTTCGGAAAGCCGATTTTCAGTTTCCAGTCGATTTCCTTCAAGCTCGCCGACATGGCCATGCACATCGAGCTGGCCCGCAACATGTACCTGAAGGCGGCCTGGCTCAAGGACAACAATCTCCCGCACACGCTGGAGGCCGCCTACGCGAAACTCTTCGCCTCGGAGATGGCAGAGCGCTCCGCAAGCGACGCCTTCCAGATTCATGGCGGATACGGATTCATGAACGAGTACGCCGTGTCCCGATACTTCAAGACCAGCAAGATTCTCCAGATCGTGGAGGGAACCTCGGAGATCCAGCGCCTCGTCATCAGCCGCAATCTCTGAAACCTGCAATGCCGGCCTGTGAAGCGCCATCAGGGCCCCGCGAAAAGCGGGGCTTTTTTATGCGCGGAGCATAGCCATAAGTGCTCGACAAAAACAGGTAAATAAGTGAGAAAAATAACGGCTTGACAAGCATGTCCTGCATGATTAATCTCTACTTAAATAGTAGACATTGTGGAGATAGTGCAGGGTCTTATGAAGATGTCCACGAAAGGCCGATACGGCGTGAGGTTGATGCTCGACCTGGCCCTCCATAACGGGGGAGAGCCTGTGCTGTTGAAGGATATCGCCCGGCGCCAGGGGATCTCGGAGAAATACCTGTGGAACCTGATCAACCCACTCAAAACGGTGGGGCTCGTTCAATCCATTCGTGGCGCCCGCGGGGGGTACAAACTGGCAAAAAAACCCACCGAGATATCCCTCAAGGACATCATAAGGGTCCTCGAGGGACCTCTTTGCCTCGTGGATTGCGTGGAGAACCCATCGACCTGCGAGAGGTCCTCGACCTGCATCATGCGGGACGTGTGGTGCGAGGCGTCGCAGAATTTCATGAAGACCCTCGAGAACATGACACTCGAACAGATGTTGGAACGACACCGCGGCAGGATCGAAGCAAATGCCGAATACAGCATATGATAACACTGTCATCGGTGAAGAACCCATGCAACAGGGACGTCGGCCGTAAAGAGATGAGGAGGGCGCTATTATGATGATTCATGACGACATCACGAAGACCGTCGGAAGGACCCCCCTTGTCAGGCTGAACCGGGTTGCCGATGGCTGCAGGGCCCGGGTCGTCGCCAAGTTGGAATCCTTCAACCCCCTGTCCAGCGTCAAGGATCGCATCGGGGTCGCCATGATCGACGATGCCGAAAGGCGCGGAATTCTGAACAAGGACTCGGTGATCGTCGAACCCACCAGCGGCAACACGGGAATTGCGCTGGCCTTCGTGGCGGCGGCAAGAGGGTACAGGCTGATCCTCACCATGCCCGACACGATGAGCATGGAGCGCAGGCAGCTTCTGCAGATTTTCGGGGCCGAGCTGGTCCTCACGCCCGGCGCGGAAGGGATGAAGGGAGCCGTGAAAAAGGCCGAGGAACTGGCGGCCGCCACTCCGAATTCCTTCCTGCCCCAGCAGTTCAACAACCCGGCCAACCCGGAGATCCACCGGAAGACGACGGCCGAGGAGATCTGGAGTGACACGGATGGCGAGATCGACATCCTCGTGGCCGGAGTCGGAACCGGCGGAACTATCACGGGCATCTCGGAGGTGATCAAGAAACGCAAGCCTTCCTTCAAGGCCATTGCCGTCGAGCCCGCAGACTCACCGGTTCTCTCCGGCGGGCAGCCCGGTCCCCACAAGATTCAGGGGATCGGCGCAGGCTTTATTCCCCGGGTACTCGACCGGGCAGTGATCGACGAGATCGTGAAGGTCTCCCATGACCATGCAGGGATCACGGCGCGACGCCTGGCCAGGGAGGAAGGGATCCTCGTCGGGATTTCCTGCGGGGCCGCACTCTGGGCCGCCCTGGAAGTGGCAAAACGCAAGGAAAACGAAGGGAAGCTGATCGTCGTGATCCTGCCCGACACGGGGGAGCGGTACCTGTCGACGTGGCTGTTCAAGGAAAGCTGAAGGTGGAAGAGCTGCCGTGCGAAGTTTATACGGGGACTCGCGGCGCCCTATATCGAAACAGGGACCTGGAATGAAGGAAAAAGTGGTTATCGCCATCAGCGGCGGCGTGGATTCATCCGTGGCGGCATTGCTTCTGAAGGAGCAGGGTCACGAAGTCACGGGGATCACCATGAGCCTCGATGCGGCAGACAAAAAGGGCGGCGCAGGGAAAGCCTGCGGACTGCGGGAAATCGAAGACGCCGGCCGGGTCTGCCGGATGCTGGACATCCCGCACCGGGTCGTGGACTGCTCCCGCGAACTGGAAGACCGCATCGTTCGGCCGTTCATAGAAGAGTACCTGGGGGGAAGAACCCCGAACCCCTGCGTGGCCTGCAATCGCCACATCAAATTCGGGATGCTCCTCGACAGGTCAACGGCCCTCGGGTTCGATGCCATCGCCACCGGTCATTACGCAAAGATCGAACAGAGAAAGGGGAAGACAATCCTCAGGCGCTCCCGCGAAGCGAGAAAAGATCAGACGTACTTTCTCCATGCGATCAGGCGGGAGGCGCTGGAGCGCATCCGCTTTCCATTGGCCGACCTCACAAAGGAAGAGGTGCGCCGGATCGCACGGGATAACAGGCTTCCCGTCTCCGACAAACAGGAGAGCCAGGACATCTGTTTCATCCCGGAGGAGGGATACGGCGCATTCCTGCGCGCCCGATCCATCGACGTGAACCCCGGCGAGTTTGTGGACAAGCAGGGGCATGTCCTGGGCAGGCACAGGGGGTTCGCCCTCTACACGAAGGGCCAGCGGGCAAGGCTGGGCGGCTGGTCCGGGGACCCTCTCTACGTGCTGGCCATTGATGCCGGGAACAACCGCGTGGTCATCGGCGGGAGAGCGGATCTCATGGCGCCGGGCCTCGTGGCCGATCGCCTGAATCTCCTGGTCGACCGTCTGCCCGAACGATGCATTGCGAAAATCCGGTATGCCCATCAAGGAGCCCCCTGCAGAGTCGTACTCGAGGGGGAGCGGCTTCGGATTGCTTTTGACGATCCGCAGGAGGCCATCACCCCCGGTCAATATGTCGTGCTCTATGACGAGGGCATCGTACTGGGCGGCGGTGTCATCAGGGAGGAATGGACACCATGAAAGGCAAGATCATCGCAGTCTGTATCAGCGGTGCGAAAGGTGTGCGCAAGACGCCGTGCCCGTCGGGCGTCTTCCTGGAGAATCACGGCATTGCGGACGATGCCCACGCCGACAGGGGAATCAGGCGGCAGGTAAGCCTGCTGTCCGTCGGCAGCATCGAGAAGATGAAAAGCACGGGCCTCCGCGTGGGCCCGGGCGATTTTGCCGAAAACCTGACGGTGGAGGGCATGGAGCTTTACACGCTCCTCCCGGGGACGAGGCTTGCCGTCGGCCGTGAGGTGATTCTCGAGATCTCCCAGATCGGCAAGGCCTGTCACACGGGATGCGCGATCTTCAAGGAGGTCGGCAAGTGCATCATGCCCAGGGAGGGGGTCTTCGCCACGGTCGTCAAGGGCGGCGAAGTCCGGGCCGGTGATGCGGTAGGCGTCCTGTCATGAAAAACCGGAAGAGAAGAAGGTAATCGCCATGAAGACAACAAAGCGGCAAAAGACCATCGTGCCCGTTGTCACGAAGAAAGAGGATGCAGGCCTCAACCGGCTGGTGACGGAACTCAGTACGGTGAGAAACGGGTTTTCGCCGGCCATGAGACGGGCACACCACGAACAGCCGCTCCCATCGCGGGATGTGGTTGTCGAGATCGTGGAAGCACTGCGCTCGGTGCTCTTCCCCGGTTACTTCGGGTATCCCGACCTCAAGGTCCACAGCGTCCTCTATCACGTGGGAGCGACGCTGGACCGCATCCAGCACCCGCTCCAGGAGCAGGTCCGGCGCGGCCTGTGCTTCACCTGCATGGAGGAGACGCCGTGCTGTCCCGTCTGCGACGACAGGGCCCAGGTGATCACCAGGACCTTTCTGGAGCGGCTCCCCTGCCTGCAGAAAATCCTGGCCACCGATGTGAGGGCCGCTTTCGAAGGCGATCCCGCCGCCTCGAGCCCCGACGAGGTCATCTTCTGCTACCCGGCGCTGGTGGCGATCACGAACTTCCGCCTGGCCCACGAGCTTCATGTACTCGGCGTTCCGCTGATCCCCCGGATGATCACCGAGCACGCCCACAGCTTGACCGGGATCGACATCCACCCCGGGGCGACAATCGGCGAATACTTCTTCATCGATCACGGCACCGGTGTGGTGATCGGCGAGACCTGCGAGATCGGCAGGAATGTGCGGCTCTACCAGGGCGTGACCCTCGGGGCGAAGAGCTTCAAGCTCGACGAGACGGGCAAGCCGATCAAGGGGATCCCCAGGCACCCCATCGTCGAGGACGACGTGACCATCTATTCCGGGGCGACGATCCTCGGGCGAGTGACGATCGGACGCGGCTCCGTGATCGGGGGAAATGTCTGGCTCGTGGACAGCGTGCCGCCCGACAGCCGGATCACCCAGGCACAGGTCCCTCCGGGAGGACTTTGAGAGCGGTGTGTTCCATCAGAGAGCATTTGACAATGGACCCCGTATGGGTAAACTGAAACGTAGGATGTGTTGGACGGGATGAAAGAGCCGGAAGGCGTGAACATCCATCATCTGGAAAGCGAGCAAAGGATATGTGGGAATACACGGACAAGGTAAAGGAGTTTTTCCTGAAGCCGAAAAATGTGGGCGAGGTCGAAAATCCCGATGCCGTCGGCGAGGTGGGCAGCATCGTCTGCGGCGATGCCCTGAAGCTGAGCATCAAGGTCGACAAGGAGACGAATCGCATCGTGGATGCGAAATTCCAGACCTTCGGATGTGCCTCGGCCATCGCCAGCTCGTCGGCCCTCACGGAGCTCGTCAAGGGAAAAACCCTCGAGGAGGCCTCGAAGATCACCAACCAGGACATTGCGGCCTATCTCGGGGGGCTGCCGGACGAGAAGATGCACTGCTCCGTCATGGGGATGGAGGCCCTCGAGGACGCCATCCTGAAATACAAGGGAGAGAAGAAGGTCCTGCGGCCCGAGGAGAACATCATCTGCAAGTGCTTCGACGTCTCGGAGGAAAAGATCCGCAAGACCGCCGTCGAGAACCACCTGAAGACGGTCGAGGAGATCACCCACTACACGAAAGCAGGCGGAGGATGCGGCATGTGCATCCCCGAGATCGAGCAGATTCTCAAGGACGTGTGGTCCGTCAGGGAGATCAAGGAAAGGCCCGTCGAAAAGAAGAAACTGACAAACATCCAGAAGATGGCTCTCATCCAGGATGTCCTGGAAAGGGAGATCCGCCCCAGGCTCCAGGCAGATGGCGGGGATATCGACCTCGTCGACATCGAAGGCAGCAGGGTCATTGTCGGCCTGCGAGGGATGTGCGTCGACTGCCCGAGCTGCGACATGACGATCAAGGGGATCGAGGAGAGGCTCAGGGACGTAACCGGCCAGAACATCACAGTGGTGAGGGAATGAAAACGATATACCTCGACAACAATGCGACGACCCCGGTGGCCCCGGAGGTCGTCGAGGTCATGCTCCCCTACTTCACGGAGCTCTACGGGAACGCATCGAGCATGCACACCTTCGGCGGACAGGTCCACGGCATAATCGAGCTGGCAAGGGCCCAGGTGGCGGAGCTGATCGGCGCGGAGCCCGAGGAGATCGTCTTCACAGGCTGCGGCACCGAGAGCGACAACACGGCCCTCATGAGCGCCGTGGAGTCCAACCCGGCAAAGAGGCGCATCGTGACGACGCGGGTTGAGCACTCGGCGATCCTGAATTTCTGCAAGCACCTGGCGGCAAAGGGATATCACACCACCTATCTTCCCGTGGACACCCTCGGCCGGTTCAACATGGATGCCCTTCTGGAGGCCATCGACGACCAGACGGCCATCGTCTCCGTCATGTACGCCAACAACGAGACGGGCGTGATCTTCCCCATCGCCGAGATCGGGAAAATCCTTCGCGCCCGGGGCATCCTCTTTCATGTGGACGCCGTGCAGGCTGCCGGGAAAATCCCCATCAACCTCAAGAAACTGCCCGTGGACATGATTTCCCTCTCCGGGCACAAGCTCCACGCCCCCAAGGGCATCGGGGTCCTGTATGTGAGAAAGGGCACGCGGTTCTGTCCCTATCTCATCGGCGGACACCAGGAAAAAGGCAGAAGGGCGGGGACGGAAAACGTGGCCTCCATCGTCGGACTCGGCAAGGCCTGCGAGCTGGCGAGGAAGGAACTGGCCAAAGGGACAACCGCCCTGGCCGCGATGAGGGACAGACTGGAGGCTGCCCTTCTCGAGAGCTGCCCCGATGCCGTCGTCAACGGGGACCGGGAAAACCGGCTTCCCAACACGACGAGCGTCAGCTTCGAATACGTGGAAGGGGAGGCGATCCTGCTTCGCCTCAACGAGTTCGGGATCTGCGCATCCTCCGGGTCGGCCTGCACGTCGGGCTCCCTCCAGCCGAGCCATGTGCTGCGCGCCATGGGGATCCCCTATACCGCCATCCACGGCTCCGTCCGGTTCTCGCTCAGCAGCTACACGACCCGGGGCGAGATCGACCGGGTCATCGAGGTCCTGCCGCCCATCATCCGGGAGCTGCGATCCTACTCCCCCTTCGGCAGGGACAAGTTCGAGCAGTACCTCTGCAGGCTCGACGCGGCAAGGGCGGACTGAGCCGCTTTCCCTTGACGCGGAGGGGGTGCCGTCATTAAACTAAAACCGATCATGCATCGGATTCAAGGATTCGTGCAAACCAGGAGAATCGAATGAAAAAAATCGTAGCCGTTACGTTGATCCTGTTCCTTGCTGCCGGCGTTGCCTTTGCGAAGCCCTACGAGGTGAACAAGAAGGCGGGTGAGTATTCCGTGAGTGTCCGGATGGACAGGAATCCCCCTTCCGTGGGATCCAACAACATGGAGATTCTCATCACCGACAGGGCGGGAAAAGCCGTGAAAGACGCGAAGGTGCTGGTCGATTACGGGATGCCGGCCATGCCCGGAATGCCGCCCATGGCCTATAAAGCGGACACCATGAGCCATGGCAACGGGTATCACACCATTCTCAACATCTCCATGAAGGGGCCCTGGTATGTCAACATCAAGATCACGAGCCAGGGAAAGACGGTTTCAACAAAGTTCACCTTTGACGCGAACTAGGGGAACCGAGGGCTCCGTCGTTGAGCCTGTAGCCTCGCCCCGCAGGGTCGTCTTCAGCCATTCTGACAGAGAGGTGTGCCGTCGGGTGATGACCTGACGGGCACCTTTCGCCCTTTCCTCGTTTTCCCTGGACCCTCTCGAAACAGGGGATCTTCCCCTCGCAAGGAGAGCGACTCCCCATGGAACATCGAACCGATTCCGGGAACAGAAAGCCCTTCCTGAAAGTGTTTTTCCTGGCGATTGCACTTTTCGTCGCATCGCCGGCCCACGCCGGGGAGATGGACCTCAAGTGGCTCATCGATGAAGCGCTGCGCAATAACCGGGAAATGCTGGCCGCCCAATCCAGGGTCGGTGCTTTCACATACAAGGTTCCCCAGGCGGGAAGTCTCCCGGACCCCATGTTTACGTTCGGATATCAGAATGACACACTGAGCAGCTATACGTACGGACAGTCCCCCGATTCGAAGTGGATGTTCGAACTGTCCCAGACATTTCCCTTCGCGGGCAAGCGAGGCCTGAAGGAGGAGATGGCAAGGGCCGATGCCGAAAGCCAGAAAGCGTCCTACGAGGCCCTCCAGCGAAGGGTGATCTCGAAGGTGATCGAAAATTACTACGAGCTGTTCTTTGTTTACAAAAGCCTGGAGATCATCGGGGAGCGGAAGTCTCTGTTCTCGAGCATGGAAGAGTCGGCCCTTGCGAGATATTCTTCGGGCATGGCGTCGCAGCAGGACGCCATCATGGCACAGGCGGAGAAATACATGCTTCTCGAGAAAGAGGAGATGCTCCGGCAGAAGATCCAGACCCTGGAGGGAATGCTGAACCTTGCAGTCGGAAGGGACACGAGCTTGCCCCTCGGGCGGCCGTCAATGGGCCGCGAAGCAAGACTGGAGGAGACGCTGGGCGAACTGGTGAAAAAAGCCTATGACCGCTCCCCGGAGATCCGGGCGAAAGAGAAAATGATTGCCGGCGCCGAAGCCAGGGTGAACATGTCGAAAAAAGAGTATTTCCCCGATGTGACGCTGAACGCCGGCACGGAACAGCGCCGCGGGGATTTCACCGACATGTACAAACTCACGGCATCCATCAATCTGCCCGTATTCTTCAGTTCCAGGCAGGATCCGGCCGTGAGGGAAGCCCAGGCGCAGCTCCTCGAAGCCAGGCATGAACTCGAGGCGATCAAACTCATCATTTCGTCATCCATCCGCGAGAATTATGCCATGGCCTCGTCGGCGCAGAGGCTCATGGAGCTATACCGAAATGCACTGATCCCCAAGAGCAACCAGGATTACGAGGCGGCCCTTGCCGCCTATTCGACGGGCAGGGTCGATGCCCTTACTGTCGTCACGCGACTCAAGGCATTGATCGATTTCGAAGTCCTCTACTGGACACAGTTCTCGGAGCGGCAGAAGGCCATCGCGAGGATCGGGGCGTATACGGGGGATCTGGCGGAATGATCCGGGCTCAGACAGTGAATTTCCACCTTCGGGGACTCTGAAAAAATGAAGAAAAAGTACATCCCGGCCATCGGTGCGGCGCTCCTTGCGGTTGGGCTCCTGCTTTACCTTGCGGGCGTTGAGCCGCAGAACGGGTTCAAGGAGAAAGCCCCGTCAGCTGTCTCCGCGCAGAGAGCGCCTTCCGGCGGCCACGAGGGCCACGGGGGTACGGCTCCGGCTCCTGCCGCTGCGCCGGAGTCCAAATCGCCGGAAGGCAGGACATCGTCGGATGAAGCCCCTGCCGTCGAAATCACGACGGAGAAGCAGCAGATGATCGGGGTCAAGACGGTTTCCGCGACCGTGAGGCCGCTTCGAAAGGTGCTCAAGACGGTAGGAAGGATCGAGTATGACGAGCGCAGGCTCAGGACGGTAAACACAAAGGTCGAGGGATGGATTGAAAAACTCTATGTCGATTATGCGGGTCGTTATGTCCGGCAGGGAGAGCCCATGGCGGAACTCTACAGCCCGGAGCTCCTGGCGACCCAGGAGGAGTATCTCAACATCGTGAAGTGGCGACGGGAGAGCGGGACCGCCTCCGGAACGGCTGCGATGCTCTCCCGGGACGCCGAGGCCCTTGTCGAGGCGGCAAAGAAAAGGTTGCAGCGTTACGATATCTCGGAGGCGCAAATCCGGGAACTCGAACGGACGGGTAAGGCCAGGAGGACCCTGACCATCTACAGTCCCGCCAACGGGTACGTCGTCCAGAAAATGGTCATCCAGGGGATGAGGGTCATGCCCGGCGAGAAGCTCTTCGATGTGGCCGATCTCTCCACCGTCTGGGTCATCGCCGATGTCTATGAGTATGAGCTGTCATCCATCCGGGTCGGCGAGCCGGCTGCCATCAGCCTGAGCTATCTGCCCGGGAAAGAGTTCCAATCGAAGATCGATTATGTTTACCCGATGCTGTCGGGCGAGACGAGGACGGCCCGGGTGAGATTCGCCATCCCCAACCCCGAAGGACGACTCAAGCCCCAGATGTATGCCTCCGTGGAAATAAAAATCAGCCTGGGGAGCAAGCTGGCCATTCCCGATGATGCCGTCATCGAGACGGGCACCCGCCAGATCGTCTACGTGGACAAGGGGGAGGGGTATTTCGAGCCGAGGGAAGTCAAACTGGGGTTGCGAGCGGAAGGATATCGGGAGGTCTTGACGGGTCTGAAGGCAGGGGAGAAGGTAGCCGCCTCCGCCACCTTCCTCATCGACTCCGAGTCGCAGCTCAAGGGCGTCAAACCGCTCGAGAAGAAATAGGGGATAGGGTTTCGGGTATAGGGTATAGGGGCTGAAGGTACTTAAGAATTTCTATAAACGAAATCTGCCCCCTTCCCGAGACCCGATACCCTAGCCCCGATACCCCCGCGTGTTGACGGAATAGACGAAACAGACCAAATAGACGAAATAGACGAAATGGACTAGCTTCGCCCGTGATAGCCCGCATCATCGAATACAGCGCCAGAAACAAGTTTGTCGTCATCCTCTTCGTGTCGGCCGCCATCGCCTGGGGAATTTGGGCGATGAAGAACACGCCGCTCGACGCCCTCCCCGATCTTTCCGACACGCAGGTCATCATCTACACGGAGTGGCTGGGGCGAAGCCCGGACCTCATCGAGGACCAGGTGACCTATCCGATTTCGTCCACACTCCTGGCGGCACCCAAGGTGCAATTTGTGCGTGGATTCTCCTTCCTGGGAAGCTCCTTCATCTACGTCATCTTCGAGGAAGGGACGGACATCTACTGGGCGCGAAGCCGGATCCTGGAATACCTGCAGGCCGTGAAAAACAAACTGCCGGCTGACGTCAATCCGGTCCTGGGGCCCGATGCGACGAGTCTCGGCTGGGGATTTACCTATGCCTTGGTGGATGAAACAAAGCAGCACGATCTTTCCCAACTTCGCACGATTCAGGATTACAACATCAAACTCGCCCTGGAGAGCGTCCCGGGAGTTTCCCAGGTGGCTTCCATCGGCGGCTTCGTGAAGCAGTACCAGGTGACCATCGACCCCAACCGTCTTGCGGCCTTCAATATTCCGATTACGAAGGTGATGGAAGCCGTCCGCAAGAGCAATCGGGATGTGGAGGGGCGTGTCCTCGAGCTCTCCGGTGTCGAGTACATGGTCAGGGGAAGAGGGTACATCCGGAACAGAAAAGATGTCGAAGACATTCCCGTGGGGCCCGGCAGCGGAGGAACTCCGATCTTTCTCAGGGATGTGGCAAGTGTTCGGATCGGCCCCGAAATCCGGCGGGGCCTGGTTGACCTCGACGGCAGGGGCGAGGTGGTGGGCGGGATCGTCGTCGTGCGCTTCGGGGAAAATGTCCTGAATGTCATTGAGCGGGTAAAGGAACGGCTGAAACAGGATGTGGAGCCCAGTCTTCCGAAGGGGGTGAAGATCGTCACCACCTATGACCGCTCCGATCTGATCCGGAGAGCGGTTAAAACCCTTCGGGACCAGCTCATCGAGCTGGCCGTTGTGGTTTCCGTCGTCTGCGCAGTCTTTCTCTTCCACCTGCCCTCGGCCCTGGTCGCCATCCTGACGCTGCCCGTGGCGATTCTCATTTCGTTCATCTGCATGTACTACCTGAACGTTACCTCCAACATCATGAGCCTGGGCGGCATTGCGATCGCCATCGGGGAGATGGTGGATTCGTCCATCGTCATGGTGGAAAACGCCCATAAAAAGCTCGAGGAATGGGAGGCCCGGGGCTCGCCCGGCTACCGGATCGACGTCATCATCGAGGCGGCAAAAGAAGTCGGCCCGTCGCTTTTTTACTCTCTGCTGGTCATCACGGTGGCTTTCCTGCCGATCTTTACGCTCCAGGCCCAGTCCGGGAGGCTCTTCAAGCCCCTGGCGTACACGAAGACCTTCGCCATCCTCTTTTCCTCCTTCGTGGCCATCACACTGACGCCGGCCCTGATGACGGTATTCATCCGCGGCCGGATCCGGCCCGAGGAGAAAAACCCCGTCAGCATAATCCTCCACAGGCTTTATGAGCCCGTAGTCCATTTCGCCCTGCGATTCAAGAAAACGGTCATCGTTGCGGCCCTGGTCATCATGGCCGTTACGGTTTATCCGTTCATGAAACTGGGCACGGAGTTCATGCCTCCCCTCTACGAGGGGACGCTGTTCTACATGCCCGTGACGGTCCCGGCAGCCTCGATCTCGGAGGCGTCGAAACTTCTCCAGCTCCAGGACAAACTCCTCATGCAGATACCCGAGGTGGCGCAGGTATTCGGCAAGGCGGGGCGAGCCGAGACGGCCACGGACCCGGCGCCCCTGGAGATGTTCGAAACGGTCATCAATCTCAAGCCCGAGTCGCAGTGGCGGCCGGGAATGACGGTGGAGAAACTGAAGGACGAGATGAACGACGCCCTGACCATCCCGGGGGTGGCCAATTCCTTCACGATGCCCATCAAGGCACGCATCGACATGCTGGCCACGGGGATCCGTACCCCCGTGGGCATCAAGGTCATGGGGCCGAAGCTCGAGGAAATCGAAAAGATCGGCCTTCAGCTCGAGCATCACCTGAAGGATGTCCCCGGCACGCGGAGCGTCTACGCCGAGAGGGTCACCACCGGGTATTTTCTCGATTTCAACATCAACCGTCAGGAGGCGGCCCGGTACGGACTGAGTATCGATGACGTTCAGGAAATCATCCAGTCCGCCGTCGGCGGCATGAACCTGACCACCACCATCGAAGGCCGGGGGCGGTTTCCGGTGAACGTCCGGTACCCCCGTGAGATGCGAAACGACGTGGAGTCCCTCGAGAGGGTCCTCGTTCCCGTCATGCCGCAACCATCCGGGGAATATCCATCCCCGATGGCGGCTGTGAAACCGTTGATGCATGTACCCCTGGGCCAGATTGCCGATATCAAGTTCGTCAAGGGGCCCACGGCCATCAAGAGCGAGGAGGGCCTCCTGGTTTCTTACGTATTCGTCGACTTTTCAGGCCGGGACGCGGGGGGCTACGTGGACGAAGCCAAAGCCAGGGTGGCCTCCCTGAAGATTCCTGAGGGGTATCGCCTCCAATGGAGCGGAGAATACGAATATCTCGTCACGACGCGGGAGAGATTGAAGATGGTCATCCCGCTCACGCTCCTCATCATCTTTGTCCTCATCTATTTCAATACCCGATCTACGGCCAAGACCCTGTTCGTGCTCCTTGCAGTGCCCTTTTCCCTCGTGGGGTCCTTCTGGTTTCTCTACCTCCTGAACTACAACATGAGCATCGCCGTCTGGGTGGGCGTCATTGCCCTGGCCGGCATCAGTGCCGAGACGGGCATGGTCATGTTTCTCTTCCTCGATCTGGCCTATGAGCGATGGAAACGTGAAGGCCGGATGCGCAACCTGGAGGATCTGAGGGAGGCGATCCTGCATGGCGCCGTCCAGCGGCTGCGTCCGAAGGTCATGACGGTGGCGACCAACCTCGGTCTCGTCCCCATCCTTTTCAGCACGGGGACGGGCGCCGACGTGATGAAACGAATCGCCGCCCCGGTCATCGGCGGCCTGCTGACCTCGTTGATCCTCGTCCTCGTTCTCTACCCCGTCATCTACATGATCTGGCGCGGGCGGGAATTCCGCGGTCCATCCGCCGGGGGGGATTGACAGCCCCGGCCGAGCCAAGTAACATCGCCTGTCAACGAGAGACGACGAAAGGAGGCTGCCATGCTGCTGAAGCACTACTTCACCGGGAAGATCGCCCACAGTTCTTACATCCTCGCGGGCAAGCAGTCCTGCGCGGTGATCGACCCCAGGCGGGACGTGGACCTCTACATCCAGGAAGCCCGCTCGCTGGGCGTTACGATCACCCACATCCTCGAAACCCATCTCCACGCGGACTTCATCTCGGGCCACATGGACCTGGCCCGGGAAACCGGAGCGAAGATCTACGCGCCGCGATCGGCGAGGTGCGCCTTCGATCACGTCGCAGTCGCCGAGGGCGACACGATCCGGCTCGAGGACATGAGCCTGAAGGTCCTGGAGACCCCCGGGCATACCCCCGAACACGTCAGCTACGTCGTCACGGATCTGTCCCGCGGCGAGACCCCCGTGGGCGTTTTCGTGGGAGACGTGCTCTTCGTCGGGGACGTGGGACGGCCCGACCTGTTTCCCGGCATCGCGACGGAACTGGCGGGGAAGCTCTACCACAGCCTGCACGACAAACTGCTCACGCTTCCGGATTTCTGCGAGGTCTACCCCGCGCACGGCGCAGGCTCCCTCTGCGGGCGCTCTATGGGCGCCAAGTGGCTCACCACGATCGGCTACGAGAGGCGGTTCAACGCGGCGCTGCAGATCCGGGACAAGGACGAATTCGTCCGCTCGCTCACGTCGAACATGCCCCCCGCACCCGATCACTTCAGCCGATGCAGCGACATCAATCGCCGCGGTCCGGCCCTGCTTGCCGAGCTTCCCGTCATGGAGGAACTGGGGCCCGAGGCGTTCCGGCAGCGGATTGATCCCGAGAAAGCAATCGTCCTCGACACGCGAGGATTTGCGGCCTTCGGCGGGATGCACATTTCCGGGGCCTGGCATCTCGATCTCAACGGCAACTTCCCCACTTTTGCGGGGTGGGTGCTGCCGACCGACCGGGATGTCCTCCTGGTGGCCGAGAATTACGAGGACGCCGTCCAGGCCCGGATGTGGGCCCGACGGGTCGGCGTGGACCGGATTACGGGCTGCCTGACGGGGGGCATGCCGGGCTGGGCCGCTGCGGGGCT